>CAINDT010000025.1 GCA_903847495.1 uncultured Actinomycetes bacterium | reverse complement strand
GGCAGCTCGAGCGGCACCGCGAGGCGATCGCCAACCTGCAGCAGGTCGAGCCGCCGCCACTCGTCGAGTAGACGGAACCGGTGGTTCCCCGTCGCGCGGATCGTCCGCCCGGAGGCAAGGGTCAAACGGTAGACCGGCTTGACGCCCGTCGAGAAGGCGTTGGTGACGACGCGACGCTCGAGCTCCCAGGTCTCCGGGTTGACCGCGAGCACGCACTCGCCGATGCGACTGCGCATCTCGTCCATGCGGACGCGCTCGCCGGTATCGGGCAGGAAGACGCGACTATCGCCCGTCAGGCAACCCGACTCACGAAGGTCCGACAGCAGCGGGCGCTTGTCGGTGCGCGACTCGACGCCACGCGACAGCTGCGACAGCGCGATCACGGGCACGTCGAGGTCGCGGGCAAGCACCTTCAACTGGCGCGAGATCTGGCTGATCTCCTGCACGCGGTTCTCCTCGTTCGAGCCGGAGCTCATCAGCTGCAGGTAGTCAATCATCACCAGCCCGAGGTCCGGCTCCTTCATCTTCAGACGGCGAGCCTTCGAGCGGATCTCCATCAGGTTGATGCCGGCCGTGTCGTCCACGTAGATCGGGGCATCGGAGAGGCGGTTGCAGGCGTCCTGGATTCGCATCCAGTCCTCGTCGCGGACGTCGCCGCTGCGCATGCGGGTGGAGTCGACGCGGGCCTCGGTGGCGATGAAGCGCTGGGCGATCTCGCCGCGCGACATCTCGAGGCTGAAGACGACGACCGGGACGCGCGCGTTGACGCCGAGATGGCGGGCGATGCCCAGCGCGAGCGACGTCTTGCCCATCGCCGGGCGGGCGGCGAGGATGATCAGGTTCGACTTCTGGAAGCCCGACGTGATCTTGTCGAGGTCGCGCAGTCCGGCCGAGGCGCCGGTCAGACCGCGCTGCTCCGTGGCGGCCGAGATGCGCTCGACCTCGTCGCCGAGCAGGCCGCCGATCGGGACGATGTCGCTTGTCGTGCGCGACTGGGCGACATCGAAGATGGCCGACTCGGCGCGGTCGAGGATGTCGCGCACGTCGCCCTGACGGCCGTAGCCGAGCTCGGCGATCTCCAGCCCCGCAGCCGCAACCCGGCGCAGCAGCGCGAGATCGCGCACGATCTGCGCGTGGCTCTTGACGTTGGCGGCGACGGTGACCGTCGACGACAGCCCGAAGATGAAGCCGCGACCGCCGACCTGTTCGAGCGCGCCCATGCGCTCCAGCTCGTCGGAGACCGTGACGGCATCGATCGGCTCGCTGCGCGCGAGCAGCGCGAGGATGGCGCGATAGACCGTGCCATGCGCCTCGCGATAGAACTCACCCGGATCCGAGATGATCTCCGATGCCGTGAGGACGGCCTGATCGTTGATCATCATCGCGCCGAGGACAGCCTCCTCGGCGTCGAGATCCTGGGGCGGGAGATTGGCCCCCTCTGGCGCGGGCGTCATCCCGCAGCCTCGCTACTCGTCCGTCGCGGCCGCGTCGTCGTCGGCGACGACCTCGACGGCCTCGACCTCGACCTCGGCCTCCATGACCGGAGCCTCGTCCATCTCGAAGCCCTCAGCCGCGACGACCTGCGTCTTGACGGCGGCGCGGACGTCGGTGAAGACGTCGATCTCGACGAGATACGCACCGACGGCCTTGATCGGCTCCTCGAGGCGGATCTTGCGGCGGTCGACGCGGATCTTGCGCGTGCGCCAGATCTCGTCGGCCAGGTCGGCAGCCGTGACGGAGCCGTAGAGACGACCGTCCGGGCCGGAGCGCATCGGGATCGAGAGGACCGTCTTGGTCAGCGTGGCGGCGATCGTCTGCGCCTGCTCGGCCGTGCGGGCCTCCTGCGCGGCGCGCGTGGCAGCCAGCTTCTCGACCTCGGCGACACGGGCGTTCGTCGCCTCCTCGGCCAGCTTGCGCGGGACGAGATAGTTGCGGAGGTAGCCACGGGACACGGCGACGATGTCGCCGCGATGCCCGAGGTGCTCAACGTCGTCGAGCAGAATCGCCTTGCGGTTGCCGGTGCGTGCCATCAGTCGTCCTCGTGGATCAGAAGGGAATGTCGTCGTCCTGCGCGGCGGCGCCGCCGGACCAAGCGTCAGGGATATCGGAAGCCGGCGCGGGAGCCGCAGCCGGAGCGGACCACTCGCCGCCGCCACCGCCGCCGCCACCGGAGCCGCCCTCGCGGGGGCCGATGAACTGGACCGTGTCGGCGATGACCTCGACGCGCTCGCGCTTGCCGGAGCCGTCCTTGGCCTCGTACTCGCTCCAGGACAGGCGACCGTCGACGGCGACCTGGCGGCCCTTGGCGAGGAAGCGCGCGACGTTGTCGGCCTGCGCACCGAAGGTGGTGACGTTGAAGTAGTTGGGCTCTTCGACCCACTCGCCCGTATCGCCCTTCTTGCGGCGATTGTTGACGGCGATGCGGATCGTGCAGACCGAGAGGCCGCTACCGGTCGAGCGGAGCTCGGGGTCGCGGGTCAGGTTGCCGACGAGGATGACTCGGTTGATGTTCGCCATGGTGGGTGACCTTTCTGCGGGCGGGTATCCGGGAGTCGATCGTCACCGGTGTCGCGTTACGCGGAGCCTACGGACTCGCGCACGAAACAGCCAGATCGGACTCAGGATCCGGCCGCAGCCTCCGCCTTCCGCGCGGGACGCGCCTGGTGTACGGCCTTATGGCGCAGAACCTCGTCGGTGATCGAGAGGACGCGCTCGGCCTCGGCCAGCGAGGCGGGATCAGCCGTGAAGCGGATCACCCAGTAGTCGCCCTCTTCGCGCTTCTTGATCGGGAACGCGAGCTTGCGACGACCCCACGGGTCGATGGCGTCCCACGAGCCGCCGCCACCGAGGATGATGTCGCGCACGCGGTGGACAACCTCTTCCTGGCGCGCCTCGTCCACTTCGGGATCGAGGATCAGCATGAATTCGTAGGCGGTCACTTGCAGACAGGTCCTTCGTGTGGGTCACGCATCGCCACGGCGACGCACGGCGGAAAGCCGCGCCGGAGAAGATAGCACCGGTCTGGCAGCGGGGCGACGGACACCGCACCGAGCGCTACGCTGCGTCCATGCGAAACGCCAGATTGATCGGTGGTGCGGCCGCGGCTGCGGCGCTCCTCGTCGCGGCCGGCGTGGCCTCCGCACCGCGCGCCTGGCGCCGTCTGCGCGGCGGCGAGGCGACTCAAGACACGTTCGCTGAGGACGTCGAGGGCGCCTACGAGAGCGACTACGCCGTCCCCGACGACGCGACCTTCGGCGACCCCGAGGCGCCCGTCGATGAGGCGGCCAATGCCGCGCTGCGCGAGGAGCTGCGCGAGAAGGTCAGCAGCCTCGAGGCGCAGCCCGAGGAGCCGGTGGCCCCGGTCGCGACGCCGGTCGTGGCTGACCTGATCGTCGAGGGTGTGCCCGGATCCGACCCCGCGACCGACGCCGCTCGTGCCCGTCTGCGCCAGAAGGCCGCAGACGCCAGCGAGTCCTTCAAGAGCTGAGCGGTTGACGGAGGGGTCAGACCCCTCTGTCAACCAGCGCGCGCTTGGGTCAGGCGACGAGAGCGGCCAGTGGGCCGCGCAGGACGTCCCAGACCCCGCCGGGTGTGGCAGAGCCGCAGCCGGCAGCACCGGCCAGCATCGCCGTCGCCTCGAGCCAGGGGGCGAGCGAGGCACCCTCGACGAGGTGGTCGGCGACTGTTGCGGGGCGGGTGGTGACCGGAATCGCGATCTGATGCAGCACCGCACCGCGGCGCCGGCGCTGCGCGAGCCCGACCAGCTTGCGGCCGTCGCCCAGCACGAGTTCGTAGGGCGAGAGTCCCGCCCAGCACGCACGCCGCGCCGCGGCCTTGCGCGCCTCGTCCATCGTGCGCGCCTCCTCGACGGTGACGGTGCGGCAGTCGACGCCCAGGCCGGCGAGCGCTGCCTGAATCGTCTCGCCGAGCGGGCGGTAGGCGTCGGTCACGTCCTCGGGCGCCAGACGGTGGCCGGCGGGGACGGCGAGGTCGATCAGCAGCGTGCCCGCGTCACACAGGACGGCGCCGCCGCCGGTGCCGCGCTTGACCACGTCGATGACCGTGGCCGCGTCGGTCTCCGGCTGCGCGGACCCGAGGACGAGCGCAGGCGGGGTGACGATCGTGGCGACCAGTCCGCACGCGCCGTCCGCCGCTGTGGCGAGCAGCGCGGCTCCGACCTCCACGTACTCGGCACCCGTGCGTCGCTCCGGCACCGCGCTCACGCGCGACGTCCGGCGAGACGCCCGACAGCAGCCATCAGCTCGTCGATGCGCTCCTCCTCGGAGCCGGGGCCGTGGCCGCCGACCACGCAGTGGCGCACGTGTTCGTCCAGCACGCCGAGCGCCACGCGATCAAGCGCGGCACGCGCGGCGGAGATCTGGGTGAGAACGTCCATGCAGTAGCGGTCCTCCTCGATCATGCGGGCGACGCCGCGCACCTGCCCCTCGGCGCGAGAGAGGCGCTTGAGCAGCTCGTCCTTGGTTGCGGCGTAGCCGCCAGAGGCTTC
>CAINDT010000024.1 GCA_903847495.1 uncultured Actinomycetes bacterium | reverse complement strand
CGACGACAGGTGCTCGTAGGCCAGCTTGGCGACGCCGATGTTCGACGAGGTGCGCAGCGCTTCCGTCGCCGTCTTGATACCCGGATCGGGGTGCGAGTCGCGAAGCGTCGCGTCGTACAGCTGCCAGGACGACCCCACCTCGACCTTGGTGTTGGGCGTGATCCGGCCGGTCGCGAGGCCGGCACCAAGCGTGACGGCCTTGAACGTCGAGCCCGGCTCATACTGATCGGTGATGCCGCGGAGGCGCAGCTGGTCGTTGGTGCCTTCGCGGAAGTCGCCATTCTTCGGTGCCGGCGCCGACGCCATCGCGAGGATCTCGCCCGTCGTCGGCTGCAGCACGATCGCGGTGACGGCCTTGGCCCGGTACTGCACGCGCGTCTCGGCGACGACAGCCTCGGCCTCGGTCTGCACCTGGCGGTCGATGCCGGTGCTGATGGTTCGGCCGGGCTGCATCTCGCGCTCGCGGGTCACGCTGATCGCGTTGCCGGCGGGATCCGACGTGCGAACCTCGAGGCCATCGCGGCCGCGCAGGATCTCGTCGTACTGCAGTTCCAGCCCAGCCACGCCCTTGCCCTCGACGTCGGTCACGCCGATCAGCGGCGCGGCGATCGCGCTCGGGTAGACACGACGCTGGGCCGGTGCGAAGTCGAGCCCATCGAGCTTCATGGCCTCGAGTCGACGCACCTGATCCTGCGGCACTTCGCGGGCCAGATCGACGTGGGAGACGCCCTCCGCGTTGAGGCGCTGCATGATCGTGTCCGGCGACTCGCCGCTGGCCTCGGCGACGGCGGCGATCAGGCGAGCCGGGTCCGTCACGAGCGTCGGCGTGGCGCCCACCGTACTGGCCTCCTGGGTCAGCGCCAGGCGGTAGCCGTCACGATCGAGGATCGCGCCACGTTGGGCGGGACGGACGATCTCGTTGCGATGCTGGCCGCTCGCCCGACTCTCGTAGAAGGCGCCGTCCAGGACCTGCATCTGCACCGCGCGACCGAGGCAGACGGCAAGCAGGAGGCCCGCGGCGATCAGGAGCCAGCGGATGCGACGCTCAGGGGGCGGCGTCTGCGGGGTCCGGGTGCGGCGCCGCGGCGTGCGAGGGGGAGCGGTCCGCGTGGCCACGTCAGTTCGTCTGCAGACCCTCGGGGATGCGAATCTTCAGCGTCTGCATCGCCTCGGACGGCACCAGCACCATCCCGTAGGCGGCCGCGGCGCGCTCGACACGTCCGTCGGCGAGCCGCTGCTCGGTCTGCGCCTGCACGTTGGCGGCGTCATTGCGCGTCTCCTCGACCTGCGCGTGCAGCGCACCGGCCCGCATCGTGGCGCGCAGCGACGAGACGTGGAGGTAGACGATCATCGAGAGAATCACGCCGACCACCGCGATCATCGCGGCGATCCGGAACGGACGCCCGCCGACCGATGCGCGCGTTGCGGTGCTGCGATGGATCGTGGCCTTGCCGTTGAGCGTCGAGGTGCCCTTCGTCGCCTTGCGGGCGCGGCCGCCGTGCACCGGGCGCTGCTTGGGGGCTGCCGGACGACGGCGCGGCGCGGTCGGCGTCTGACGGGGGATCGCAACGGCCATCAGGCGGCGTCCTTCGGCAGCGGGGCATCGGTGCGCTCAGCGACGCGCAGACGCGACGAGGCGGCGCGGGGGTTGCGATCGAGTTCGGCGGTGCCGGGGCGGATCACGCGCGGCGTCAGGACGCGCAGCGTGGCCTGTCGGCCACAGCCGCACATCGGCAGGTCGGGCGGGCAGACGCACGGCGCGGCGGCGGCGCGGAAGAAGTCCTTGACGATGCGGTCCTCAAGCGAGTGGAAGGAGATGACGGCGATGCGGCCGCCCGGCTTGAGGATCCGCATGGCGGCCTCGAGTCCCTCCTCGACCATGGTCAGCTCGTCGTTGACGGCGATGCGGAGCGCCTGGAAGACGCGCTTGGCCGGGTGTCCGGAGCCGAACTGCGCGGGCGTCGGGATGGCGTGACGGATCGTGTCGACGAGGTCGGCGCTGCGCTCATACGGCTGCGAGGTGCGGCGACGGCAGATGGCGCGGGCGATCTGCCGGCTGTAGCGCTCCTCGCCGTAGCGGCTGAAGAGGTCGGCGAGGTCGCGCTCCGACAGCTCGGCGAGCAGGTCGGCAGCGGTCTGTCCCCCACGCGTGTCCATGCGCATGTCGAGCGGCGCGTCCACGGCGTAGGAGAAGCCGCGCTCGGGCTGGTCGATCTGCATCGAGGAGACGCCGAGGTCGAGCAGGATCGCGTCGGCCTGCACGCCCTCGACGGCCAGCGAGCGGAAGCCATCGACGAAGTCGCGCTTGAGCAGACGCACCGCCATGTCGGGGTGCGAGGCGCGGAACGAGCGGGCGCGGTTCTCGACCGACGGGTCGCGGTCGATGGCGACGTAGGCGCCGCGGCCGTTCATGACCTCGGACAGCATCGAGGCGTGACCACCGGCACCGAACGTGCCGTCGACGACGGTCATGCCGGGCGCCACGTCGAGCAGCGCCACGACCTCGTGCGCGAGGACCGGATCGTGGATCGCGGCGTTAGCGGGCATCACGGACCAGGCGCTCTGCGACATTCTCGGCGCTCCCTTCCAGCTCGGCGAGGCCACGCTCCCAGGCCCCGCGATCCCAGATCTCAAGACGATCACGGACGCCGACGACGACGATCTCGCGGTTCAGCTCGGCGTGCTGCATGAGCGGCGCCGGCACGGCCACGCGACCCTGGCGGTCGAGCTCGGCCTCCACCGCGCCGCCGAACAGGTAGCGCTCCATCTGGCGTCCCTCGCGGGTGAACGGGTCGAGGCGGCTGATCTGCTGCTCCACGAACGCGTCCCACCCATCACGCGCGTAGATCGCGACGCAGCCGTCGAGGCCACGAGTCACGAAGACACCGTCGGCGAACGGCTCGCGCAGCCGCGAGGGAACCGTTACCCGGTTCTTCTCGTCGAGCTTCTGTGCGTATTCGCCAAGCAGCATGGGGGTCGTTTCCGTGGGGGTCGGGGGCTCCATTGCGGTTCCCCCTCTGTACCAAGTTGCCCCACTTTACCCCACTTGACTCCACCTTGCAACTATCTACCCCCACACGAACATACGTTCGCTTCCGCATGGCTATGCGGAAAAGCGGCAATCCGCACCGTGTTCCGCGCCGCACTTTGTGACAGCCCACGATGCCCTGCCCCCACTTCGCCCCACCAGCGCCGATCCCGCGCGGGCCATCCGCGCCTCGGCGGCGCGAGCCGCGACCGCTACGCGCCGTACGGCCCGCGGTGGCAGACGGCGGCCGCACCCCAGCGCGCCGCCACCTCCACCGCGTCGTGCATACCCAGGCCACAACCGAGCGCGTACGTGAGCCCCGCGGCAAACGTGTCGCCCGCGCCGTAGGTATCCCCCGGCTCACCGGGCAGGTGCTGTCGCGCCCACAGGCCCGAATCGTCGGTCGACATCCAACGGCCGCCGCGCTCGCCGTCGGTCAGCACGATCGCCTTGGTGTGCTTGCCCAGCACGCGGAAGTCGATCTGCTCGCCGCGATCCGACAGCGAGCCGATCACGACGTCGGCCTTCACGCCGCTCTCGATCAGCGCACCGAGCTGGCGCGCCGAGCACACGAGGATGCCGGCGCGACGCGCCTCCTGAATGCCGGTCGGCTCGCCGCACGTCGCGTACACCGCCGCGCACGCATCCAGATCCTCCCAGCCGATCGGATCATCACTGCACGGGTACGCGTTGGGCTGCGAGACGATGATCGTGCGATCACCGCTGGTATCGAGAATCGTCATCGCACGGGCCTGACGACCGCCACGCACACCGACGCGCAGATCGACGCCCTCCTCGGCCATACGCACCCGCGTGGCCTCGCCCTCGGTGTCCTTCGCGAGCGCGGTATAGAACGTCACCTCGGCGCCGGCGCGCGCCAGCGCGATCGCCACGACCGCGCCGCCGCCCGCGGGCTCCTCGAAGGGATCGCGGAAGTGCACGATCTCCCCCGCCTGCGGCACCGCGTCGGCGTAGCCGAACAGCACCCACTCGACATGGCCGACGACCCCGATCCTCGGGTTGGCCGGGCTCATGGCGTCCTAACGATCGAGCCCGTTGGCGCGGACGACGTCGAACAGGGCGTCAACGTGGTCGTCCCAGGCGATGCCCGGCTCCCAATTCGGCGCATCGACGCCGGCCTCGCGGAGCGTGTCGACCAGCTGGGCGATCAGCTGCTTCTCGAAGATCACGCTGGCGGCGGCGATCGCCTCCTCGCGCGTGGCAGCAGAGGCTTCGATCGGCTCGCGGAAACCAGCACCGGCCGGACGCACGAGGGCGAGCCAGCCCGACGGCCGCTCAGGCTGCAGCAGCACGACGAAGCCGTACTTGCGCGCCCGGGTCTTGAGGTCGTT
>CAINDT010000023.1 GCA_903847495.1 uncultured Actinomycetes bacterium | reverse complement strand
GGCCCGTCGGTACGAGCGCATCGCCGTGTCACGGGCCTTCATCGGCGTGGTGATCGTCTCATCGATCGCCTTCTTGCTCGTATCGGTACCCTCGATCGCGATCAGCGTCGGTGCGCTGCTCGTCGGCAGCACGTTGGTGGCCTCGAAGACCTTGGTGCTCACGTTGATCGCGAGTGCGCTGGTCACGGCCGCGACCCTCGTCGGCGTGGTGCAACTCGCGCGCCGCAGGCGCATCCGCGGCCTCGAATGGCTGCGCACCTCGATGGCGCTGTCGATCCTGATCGCGTCGCCGATCGAATTCTGGACGCGGGAGTTCGCCGCGCTCCCGGGCTTCCTCGCGACGCTGATCGCCTACGGCGCGCTGGGCTACGCGATTGGCCGTGAGCGCGAGCGGGCAGATGTACCGCCCTCCGGCTAGGGTTTCCCCATGCGCCACGTGCCCGACCGCCTCGACCAGGACCGCGCGCTGCTGCTCGTCGTCGACGTGCAGGAGGCCTTCCGACCGCACATCGAGGGTTGGGACGCGATGGTCGTCCACTGCGACGCGCTGATCATGGGCTGCGTCGCCCTCGACGTGCCGATCATCGTCACCGAGCAGTATCCGAAGGGTCTCGGCCACACGATCGAGGAGCTCGCCGCGGGACTGGCGGGAGTCACGCCGATCGAGAAGCGCTCGTTCTCGTCGCTCGGCGTGCCGGAGACGCTCGACCAGCTCGAGCAGTTCGGTCGCGACCAGATCATCGTCTGCGGCATCGAGGCGCACGTCTGCGTGCAGCAGTCCGTGGCCGACATCCTGCGCGGCGGCCGGCAGGCCCATGTCGCGCTCGACGCGATCGCGAGCCGCACGTCGTCGAGTCGCGAGGTCGGCGTGCGCCGCATGCGTGCCGCCGGCATGGTGCCGAGCGGCGTCGAGCTGGCGCTGTTCGAGATGATGGTCGGCGCCGACCACCCGCAGTTCAAGACGATCTCGGGCCTTGTCCGCGATCTCCCCCAGTCCTTCTCCTGAGGAGCCCGCGATGAGCATCACCCTGCATACGCACCCGTTCTCGTCGAATGGGCAGAAGGCGCAGCTGATGCTCGACGTCCTCGGGCTCGACTACACGACGCTCGAGGTGCCCTTCGAGGTCGAGCGCATTGAGTGGCATACCGCCGTCAACCCGATGGGTGGCATCCCCGCGCTCGTCGACGACGGCTTCAAGCTCGCCGAGTCGAACACGATCTTGCGCTACCTCGCTGATCGCGAAGGACGCGAGGACCTGTATCCGCGTGACGCCAAGGAGCGCGCGACGATCGACTGGGTGCTCGACCTGTGGGCTCTCGTCGTGCGGCCGGCGCTGTTCTCCTGCGAGGCCGCGCAGTACGGCATCGTGCTCGGCACCGGCGCATTCTCCAAGGAGGCGGCGCCGGAGGACGAGGTGCAGAAGAAGTTCGACGCCGTGGTGCCGAAGCTGAACCAGGCGATGCAGGTCCTCGACCCCGTCGGCCCGTGGGCATGCCTCGGTCGTCGCACGATCGCCGACATCGCGGCCACGCCGGTGCTCCACCGCGTCGCCAACGCACCCGTCGACCTCGGTCAGGTGCCGAGAATGCGGGCATGGGCCGACGCATGCCTCGCGATGCCTGAGTGGCAGGCGCTGATCCCGATGTGCGGCGTCCCGACGCGCTGAGCGCGTCGGCCAATTTGGATCCGGATCCAGATTGGCAGCTACAGCGCGCAGGTCGCGTCGTTGGCCGGCGCGTCGAAGATGCGCTCGACGAGCAGGTCCGCGCGTTGCGTGGCCTTCAGCGAGAAGCCGCCCGGTGAGATGGCGCGCAGCACGGTCTGGCCGTCGGGGCCCGGCTGGATGCAGTCGATCACGCCCGACGTCGCCCAGTACGGCATCCAACGCACGCGCAGCGTGTAGAGACCCGGCTGCGTGACGGTGCCGCGCAGCAGATCGTGCTCTTGGCTGAGGATCTTCGCGGTGCCGGGACCGGTCATCAGCGGCGTCGGATCCGGCAGCTCGTAGATCGTCCAAGCGCCGCGGCGTGCCGCGATCTCGAGGCCGGACGTGCCCGAGCGGAGCAGGTCTGCCTCCGCCTTCGCACCCTCCGTGTCGAGCTTCGTGTTCGGCAGCAGCACGTAGCGGACCGCGCGCGAGCGGAGCCACTCCTGGTACTCGAGCGGCGTGATCGTCTTCTGGTACAGGACCGGGTTATCGGCGAGATCCACCTGGCGGTACCAGCCGCGCACGAGCGCGAAGCCCGCCTTCGGGATCCAGAACGCCTCCCAGCGACCCGCCGTCTGCACGACCTCGACGCGATAGTCGGGCGAGTGGTGCGTCGCGAGGAATCCGACTGCGGGCTGCCAGAAGGTCGACTGCGTGGGTCGCGAATCGGTGCGAGTGACGGCGTCGTAGAGATCGGGCAGCGCGCCATAGGCGAACGAACCGGCCAGCGCGAGCACGACGAGGAGACGCGGCCGCCAGCGCTGGACGCCGGCTGCCACCACGAGGATCGGGAAGACGAGATAGCGCAACCGCGCGAGGTTGTCACCGACCGGCGTCGGGATGGCGTAGAGCAGCAGCGCGCCGACGGCCCACAGGATCAGGAGCCACATGATCAGGTGCGTCTCGGGGCGCCGACGCGCCAGCGCGATGCCGAGAATCGAGACGCCCACCACCGCCAGCAGGTGACCGACGAGGAACGGGTACACGCCGTCAGACGGAAACAGGTAGCCGATCGCGGCCTGCACGACGACGAGCACGCCAAGCCAGGCGCCGACGACGAACGTGCGCGGATCGAAGCGACGGTGCTCCAGCCAGACGGCACCGAGGATCAACGCGAGGAAGACGAAGGCGAGCGGGCTGAGCCCCAGCGTGATCGCGCCGAGAATGCCACCGACGACGTGCCGATGACGCTGCAGCGCGAGCAGGCAGGCGAGCATCGCCGCGGCGCCGATCGCGTACGCGTACCCGCCCGTGAACAGCGGTCCGAGCGCGAGCAGACCGAACGCGCGGGCGCCCCATGCCGCGTGCGCACCCCAGCGCTGCACGACGATCACGGCGAAGAGAGCTGCCGACCCGACCGCGGCGAGCAGCGCCATCGTCGCGGGTCCGATCACCTCCTGCGGGAGGTAGACCAGCACCGAGTACGAGATCAGCGGATACTCGCCGCCGTACCAGAAGTTGTCCCACAGGACCGCGTCGCGCTCGACGAGCAGCGCGCGGTACAGATGGGCAGACGCGTCATCGGGCGGCGGCAGCAGCTGCGTGACCGCGAGTGCTCCGACCAGGCACAGCAGCGCGGCGATGCACGCCTCGCGCAGCACGACGGGCACGCGGAAGTACCACCCCCGCGAGGTCTCGAGATACGCGCTCATCCGGTCACAGGGTACGCGCCGAAGCGCCAAACCCCTTGCGCTTCACCACCTGCTCACGACGCGCTGAGCGAGCCGCCCTCGTCCTCGATCGCCTTGCGGCAGCCCGGCCGTGCCAGCACGGCGTCGTAGTGCGCGGCGATCGAGGGCACGGTCCACCAGCCGGCGGCACCCTCGAGCTCGGTGCCCCACGACGACAGCATCGCGAGGTAGATGTCGGCGATCGTGAACGTCTCACCCTGCAGGAAGGGGCCTCTGCCGAGCTGCCGATCAATCTCGTCGCGTAGCGCCGTCAGCTCGACGACCGCAGCCGCCACGACGGCGTCGGCACCGTCCGCCGCCGCCGTATGCCGTGCCGGGTAGAAGAACCGCATGTACGCGGCCTGCACCGTATTCGTGAGGAACATCAGCCAGCGCATCGCCTCGGAGCGCTCGGGCGTGCCGACCTTCGGAATCAGATCGTGGTCCGGGAAGGCGTCGGCGAGATGCAGACAGATCGCGGCCGACTCCGTCAGCACCAGCTCGTTGTGCTTGAGGGTCGGCACCTTGCCGAACGGACTCATCTCCAGATAGCCCGCCGGCGCTGTGGGCACGCCGTCGTCGTCGCGCTCGACGAGCACGAAGTCGTACAACGTGCCGATCTCCTCGAGGACCATGTGCGGGGCAGAGGTAGCGGTGCCGGGGATGCCGTAGAGGGTGATCATGCGTCGCAGCGTAGCGATGGCGCGCGCAACCCGCCGATCTACGATGCGCCCATGCACCGCGCGCCGCATGCCGAGACGGGGCGCAGGCTGCCCTTCGGGTCGGTGCTGCCGCTCGTGCTGCTCGCGGCGGCCCTCGCGGTCGTGCTCGTCACCCGGCTGACCGGCTGGTCCGCGACACCCGGCGTTGCTGCGTTCGCCACCGTCTTCCTGTCGATCGTCGTGCAGGCGACACCGTTCCTCGTCCTCGGTGTCCTCCTCTCCGCGGCAATCGTGGCGTTCGTGCCCGCCGATCTCGCCGAGCGCGCCCTGCCGCGCAACCGCGCGCTCGCCGTGCCCGTCGCGGGCACGGCCGGCATCCTCCTTCCCGGGTGCGAGTGCGCCTCAGTACCCGTGGCGAGCGGCCTGATGCGCAAGGGCGTCACACCCGCTGCAGCGCTCACCTTCCTGCTCGCCGCGCCGGCCGTCAATCCGATCGTGCTCGCCGCCACCTGGGTCGCGTTCCCGGACGACCACCGGATGGCGCTCGCACGCCTGCTCGCCTCGCTCGGCGCCGCCATGGTCGTGGGCTGGCTGTGGGTCGCCTTCGGGCGCACGTCGTGGATCCGCCTGCCGACGCGCGCGAGCACGGCAGAGGGAACGCGCTGGTTGACCTTCCGGCACGGCGTGGTGCACGACTTCCTCCACGCCGGTGGCTACCTCGTCGTGGGCGGGCTGATCTCCGCAGTGATCAACGTCGTGCTTCCCGCCAGCTGGGTCGATTCGCTCGCCGAGCAGGCGATCGCCGGCGTGCTCGTGCTCGCGCTGCTCGCCGTGGTGATGTGCATCTGCAGTGAGGCCGACGCCTTCGTCGCCGCGAGCTTCACGCAGTTCAGCCCGACGGCGCAGCTGGCGTTCATGGTCGTCGGGCCGATGGTCGACCTCAAGCTCGTCGCGATGCAGGCCGGCATCTTCGGGCGCGGGTTCGCTGCCCGCTTCGCTCCGGTTACCTTCGTCTGCGCGATCGTCGCCAGCGTGATCGTGGGCTGGGCGATCCTGTGACGCGCGCCATCCAGATCCTGCTGCTCGCGGCCATGCTCGGGCTCCTGCTGCGCCTGCTCGCCCGCGGCGAGTACCTGTACTACGTGAAGCCGGGGTTCCTGCCCGCGCTGATCGCCGCCGCGGTCGTGCTCGCCCTGATGCTCCTGTTCGTGGTCAAGGACGCCTGGTCGGCGACCGCCGTCGAGGCCCACGACGGACACGAGCACGACGGGCACGACCACGGGGGGCATGACCATGCCGAGCCGCTGGCCGCGCTCCTGCTGGCACTGCCCCTGATCGTCGTGCTGACGGTCGCCCCCTCCCCGCTCGGCGCCTACTCCGCGACCCGCGGCACCGGCGGCGCCCAGACGGTCGAGCGCTCATTTGCGCCGCTGCCAGCCGGGGATCCGGTCGAGCTGGCCGTGCCGGAGTTCGTGGAGCGCGCGCAGTCCGACGACGGCAGCACCGTCGCGGGCCGCGAGGTGCGTCTCGTCGGCTTCGTGACACCCAACCCCGACGGCCCATGGTGGCTCACGCGCTTCGTCGTCTCCTGCTGTGCCGCCGACGCAACGGCCTACCGCGTCGTGGCGCGCGGCGGACCGCCACTCGAGGCCGACACCTGGGTGGCCCTCACCGGCCACTGGGTCCGGTCCGCTGGCGCACCCGACGGCATCCCGACGCTGCAGGTCGTCGAGTACGAGCTCGCGCAGCCGCCGAGCAACCCCTACGCCGGCTAGCGTTGGTGCGTCAGCCGTTCGGCACTGGCGGTGGCGTACGCCCCTCGGCCAGCGCCTCGATCAGCGGGTAGACGAGCGCGGGATCCTTCACGGGCTGGGCGGGATCGATCACGTCGTGCGGCAGGCCGAGGCTCTTCGGCAGATGCACGACCTTCACGTCCACGCCGGCAGCGCGCCACTCGTCGATCACCTGCTCGGCCGCGGCGTTCGAGATCGTCGCATCGGCATCGTTGATCACGAACGCGATCTGCTTGCCGACCGGAGGATGCGCGGCCGCCTGCCCCATCACGTAGCGGCCGAGACGGAGCATCTGACCGACGCCGCGCGTCGGCGTCTCCGGATAGGCATGGTCGCCGAGCCCCTCGCCGCTGCTCGGGATCGCGACGTTCGGCATCCGCGCGAACAGGTTCCCGATCGCGTACTGCACGGCTTCGGAGTAGCCGCCGAGCTGGTACGCCGGCGCGATGATCACCGCGCGCTGCACCTCGGGACGCTCGATGACCGACCACGTCGAGATCAGGCCACCCAGCGATAGGCCCATCACCGTGACGTGATCGCCGAGCCCCGTCGCGATGTCGATCGAGCGGTCGGCGTAGTCGCGGAACTGCTCGGCCTCGATGCCGGCGAGCCCACCAGGACCACTGGCCTGACCATGACCGGGCGCGCGCAGCACGACGACATTGGCACCCTGTCGTTCGAGCTGCTCCGCGAGCTGCACCATCTGCTGCGGGCAGTTCGTGAGGCCGTGGAAGAGAACGACCACGTTCTGCGTGCGCTCACCGCGGGTGAAGAGCCGCGAATGGCAGTCGTCGACGACGCCAAGCGAGGACTCGTCGGCACCGTAGGCATCGAACGCGGCCACCGCCTCGTCGTACGTCGAGGTTGGGCGAGCCTGAGGGCCGAGATCACCGACGCGGAGCGGGACCAGCGCAATCACGATCAGCATGGCGAGGACCACGCCGAGCACGAGCAGCACCGACAGGACGATGGTGAGCCACCACGAGCGGTGGCGGGGCGATGCGGAACCTGCGGCGTCTCCGGTCATGGCCGGAATCCTACGCACCGCGTGCCGTCGCGGAGGCCGGTGCCCCCTCGACGGCACGCGGTGCGTCAGAACCCGCCGGGCGTGCTGCCGGGGATCCAGTCGGTGCCGGCGAGCGGCACTTGCGCCATCGCGGCCGACTCGATCGTCAGCGCCACGAGGTCCTCGGGCTC
>CAINDT010000022.1 GCA_903847495.1 uncultured Actinomycetes bacterium | reverse complement strand
TGCTCGGTGATCGAGAACTTCGTGGTGTTCCGCAGCGTGGTGCGGACCGGCGTGGCGGCTGCTGCCGCGGTGCCTGGCAGTGCTGCCAGCGCCGCGATGCCGACCGCGCCAGCGGCGCCCGCGAGCAGGCCGCTGCGGCTGAGCCCCGGGCTGGTGTCGTTCGGAGTAGGTTCCATGGGGCGAACGTACCACGCGCGTTGCGCGGAGAACCGTTCGGTGTGAGCCGCATTGCGGTTGCTGCGCGTAAGCGCTGGTGCGTCTTCGGCGACTCCCCGTCACGCCGGCGCATCCGCGCGCGGCACTAGCCTCCAACCATGGCCCGCACCGCGACCCGATTCACCTGCACCGCCTGCGGCGAGCAGACGCCCAAGTGGGAGGGGCGCTGCCCGTCGTGCGAGGCGTGGGGGACGATCCAGGAGGACGCGCCGCTCGTCACGCGTGCCGGGCGTTCCGGGCCGTCGAAGGCGCGCGAGTCGATTCCGCTCGCCGAGGTCTCGGCCGACGAGGCCGTGCGGATCCCGAGTGGGCTGGGCGAGCTCGACCGCGTCCTCGGCGGTGGCATCGTGCCCGGATCGCTGGTGCTGCTCGGTGGCGAGCCCGGCGTCGGCAAGTCGACGCTGCTCACCATGGCGCTGGCCTCAATTGCGCAGCGCGAGACCGCGCTGCTGGTGACCGGCGAGGAGTCGGCTGCCCAGGTGCGTCTACGTGCCGAGCGCATCGGTGGGGCCGGGCAGATCCGCGTCGTTGCGGAGACCGATCTCAATGTCGTCGTCGCCACGATCGCGCAGGAGAAGCCCGCAGTGTGCGTGGTCGACTCGGTGCAGACGCTCTGGACCGCCGACCTCGCTTCGGCGCCCGGCTCGGTCTCGCAGGTGCGCGAGGCGGCGGGCGAGCTGCTGCGCGTGGCGAAGGAGCACGGCGTGGCGATCATCCTCGTCGGCCACGTAACCAAGGACGGCGCGGTCGCTGGCCCGAAGGTGCTGGAGCACCTCGTCGATGCGGTGCTGCTGTTCGAGGGCGAGCGCGGGGGCGAGCTGCGCGTGCTGCGCGCCGCCAAGAACCGCTTCGGCGCCACCTCGGAGCTCGGCGTCTTCGCGATGACCGGTCGCGGTCTGGAACCGGTCGAGGATCCATCCGCGCTGCTCGGTCGCGACGAGCTCGGTGCGACGGGCAGCGTCGTGGCGTGCACGATGGAAGGCTCGCGCCCGTTGCTGCTCGAAGTGCAGGCACTGGTCTCGCCGAGCGAGCTGCCGCAGCCGCGCCGTCTGGCCAACGGCATCGACCGCAACCGCCTGGCGATGCTGCTCGCCGTCCTGTCGCGCCACGCCAGTCTCGGGCTGGGCTCCGCCGACGTCTTCGCCAACGTGGTGGGAGGCGTGCGCGTGGATGATCCGGCGGTCGACCTCGCTGTCGCGCTAGCCGTTGCCTCTGCCGCCCGTGGCGTGCCGACCGGCCCGATCGTCGCAATCGGCGAGCTCGGACTGACTGGTCGTCTGCGTCCCGTCGGTCAGGTCGAGCGCCGGCTGCAGGAGGCTGCGCGGCTCGGCATCGAGCAGGCGATCGTCCCGCCCGGCGCGCCGTCTGTGCCCGGCATCGTCGTGCGCACCGCCGGTTCGATCGGTGAGGCGCTCGCGCTCGCGCTCGGCGCCGACTGAAGAACTGACAACCGCTTCAGTAGGATTTCACGGCGTGGAAGCCGTCCTCAAGGTCCTGCCGTTCTTCAGCACGATGCTCGGTGGCTGGCTGTCGCTGCGCGCCGAGCGCTGGCTGCACGTGATCTACGGCCTCTGTGGCGGCGTGATGATCGGCCTGATCGCGTTCCACCTGCTGCCGCTCGTCGCCGTGATGGGTGCACCAGAGCTCTTCGCGGTTCCGGTCCCGTATCTCATGATCGCCGCCGCCTTCCTTCTCTTCTACTTCATCGAGGAGGTCATCGGCCAGGACGAGGTGCGTACCGGGCCGATCGAGGCCTACGCCAACCCGACCGCGGGCATCCTCGGCGGGATCGTGCTGGTGGGCTACTCGTTTGTCGACGGGCTCGCGATCGGTCTCGGCCTGCAGATGTCGATGATGGCCGGCTTCGCGATCGTGATCGCGGTGGTCGCGCAGGACTTCGCCGACGGATCCAACGTCGTCGCGCTGGTGCGGCGCCACGGCGGCACGAATCGCCAGATCTGGATCCTGCTGCTGGCCAACGGCATCGCGCCCGTCCTCGGCGCGTTCATCGGGAGTGCGGTGCAGGTCAGCGAGGGATTCCTCGCCTGCTATGCGGGCTTCTTCATCGGCGTCCTGATCTTCGTCTCGATGCACGACATCATCCCGGGCTCGCGGGAGCGCACGACGGCCCTCAAGACGTTCGTCTTCGTGGCACTCGGCATTCTCGTGATGCTGCTGCTCCGCCATTTCGGCGGATAGCGACGGTCATCACGCAGCGCGTGCGGCGAGGCGCACGGCGAGCCGGCCCATGCCGGCAGCGTCGCAGGCCTCGGCGCCGGCGGCCCAGTCGGGCTCGGCGCTCACCGGCAGGTCGACGGGTAGGTCGCGCTGCATCGTGGCGATCACCTTGTACGTGCGCAGCTCGTCGGCGGCGTCCGTGACGGCGCGGGAACGGGCGGGGGTGAGGTCGCCGGCGTGCGCGATCACGCCCTCGAGGTCCTCGTAGCGCTGGAGCAGTTCGGCGGCGGTCTTCGCCCCGATGCCCTTCGCGCCCGGGATGTTGTCGGAGGGGTCACCGCGCAGGGCGATCAGGTCGGGCACCTGGTCGGAGCGCACGCCGTAGCGCTCGACGACTCCCGCGGGGTCGATGTGCTCGACCTCCGTCACCCCGGAGACGGGGCGCACGATCGTGGTGCGCTCTGAGGCCAGCTGGTAGGCGTCTCGGTCATGTGTGAGCACGAGCGCCGTGCCGCGTGCGGCCTCTTCGAGGGTGGTGAGCGTCGCGCAGACGTCGTCGGCCTCCCACGGCGGAACGCAGATCGCGGGGATGCCGAAGGCGCGGATCAGGTCGGGCAGCGCGTCGAGCTGGCTGATCAGGTCGTCGTCGACTTCGCCGACGCGCTGCGCCTGGTAGGCGGGCACGAGCGCATGGCGCGGCGATGCCTCACGGCTATCGATCGCGACGGCGATCGCGCGCGGCGTGAAGGCATCCCAGGCGCCAGCCAGCATCGAGATCGTGCCCTGCAGCAGGCCGACCGGACGGCCATCACGCGACGTGACATGGCCGAGCGCGTAGTACGCGCGGTGGGCGAGGGCATCGCCGTCGACGATCAGGAGGGGCTTGGATGGCGCCACCCGGCTACGATACCGGTCCAATGCTGCTTGACCCCCGCCGCAATCCCAAGCTCGCGAACGCGCTGCGCCTGCTCGCGCCGGGTACCGACCTGCGGCTCGGCATCAACGACATCATCAAGGGGCATCTCGGTGCGCTGATCGTGATCGCCGAGCCCACCGAGATCGAGCCCCTCTGCTCGGGCGGCCTCGCCCTCAACATCCCGTTCTCGTCGCAGATGCTCTACGAGGTCGCCAAGATGGACGGCGCGATCGTCGTCGATGCCGACCTGTCGACGATCCTGCGCGCCAACGTGCACCTCATGCCGGACGCCGCGATGCCGACAGCGGAGACGGGCACGCGGCACCGCACGGCCGAGCGCGTCGCGCGCCAGACCGACGCCATCGTCGTCGCGATCTCGCAGGAGCGCGACACGGTCAACGTCTACACCGGCGGCTCGCGGTATCAGCTCGACTCGATCGGCGACCTGCTGGCCAAGGCCACGCAGGGGCTTGCGACGCTGCAGGGGCACCGCGCGCAACTCGATCGCGGTGCCGACGAGCTCACCACCCAGGAGCTGCGCGGCGATGTCTCCCTCGACGACGTCGTCAACGTCCTCCAGCGCGCCGAGATGGC
>CAINDT010000021.1 GCA_903847495.1 uncultured Actinomycetes bacterium | reverse complement strand
GGCAGGCCGTAGGGGTATCCTGCGTCCGTGACAGCGAAGCGGACACCGGCGCGGTCGGCGGCGCGCGACGCCGCTGTGCGGCGCCGCCGGCGCGGCCTGATCATCGTCATCGTGGGGCTCTTCGTCTTCGGCGCCTTCGCCTACGTGCTGCGCCCCGACGACTCCGGCTCCGCCTCAGCGCCCGTGTCGACCGACAGCGCGGTCGACATCGCCGCGAAGAAGGCCGCTGCCAACGCGGTTGAGGGTGCAGAGGCGGCCAATGCGATCGAGCAGCGCGCGTGGGCGATCGGCCAGTACGCGAGCTCGGTGCCATCCACCGATGGGGTCAACGCAGGGACGTCCGCCACGGGCAACCTCGTGGCGCTGACCTTCGACGACGGGCCGGGGAAGGACACCTGGGATGTGCTCGCGGTGCTCAAGCGGTACAACGCCAAGGCCACGTTCTTCGTGATCGGCCAGAACATCGCCGACAACCCCGGCGCTATCGAGGCGATGGTCGCCGACGGGCACGTCGTCGCGGATCACTCCATGACGCACGCGAGCCTGCCCAGCCTCGACGCCGCGGGCCTGAAGTCCGAACTGGTGGGGACGAAGCAACTGATCACCGAGGCCGCCGGTCGCCCGCCGACGTTGATGCGCCCGCCCTTCGGCGACTTCACCGGCAAGACCAACGAGTATTCCCGCGCGCAGGGGATGCTGCCGGTGCTGTGGACGATCGACAGCGACGACTGGGCACTGCAGGATCCCTCGACGATCGCCGCGAACGTGCTCAACTCGCCGGCGCTCAAGCCCGGTGCGATCATCCTGCTGCACGACGGGTCGATGAACCGTCAGATGACGGTCAACGCGCTGCCGATGATCCTCGACGGCCTGAAGGCTCGTGGCCTCCGCTCGGTGACAGTGCCCGAGCTCCTGCGCCTCGGTCCGCCGTCGATCGCGCGTCCCGGCGACTACAAGCTGAGCGACTACGCCACGGCGTCGAACTAGCCGCTAGAGCGCGCTGCGCAGGCGGGCGGCGTGCCCTTCGATCTCGGCGAGGTCGCCCTCCGCGTGCGGCCACGGAACGGCGAAGCCGTCCCCGGCGACGCGCGGGATCACGTGGATGTGCAGATGGAAGACCGTCTGACCCGCATCGGGGCGCGCAAGTGACTGGAACGTCACCCCGGTCGCACCAAGGTGCGAGACGGCGGCCTGCCCGACACGCGAGGCCAACTGCATGCACGCCGCGAGATCCTCATCCGAGGCACCCAGCGCGTCGTCATGGTGTTCGCGTGGAATCACCAGCGCGTGGCCGGGCGCGGCGGGGAAGATGTCCATGAAGGCGATCGCCCGATCCGTCTCGGTAATGCGGATGGCGGGAATCTCTCCGGCAACGATCTTGCAGAACAGGCAGTCGGTCATGGCCGGATCCTATCCGGCGCACGGGCGTGCCATCCGCCCGTGCTGGTTTCCTTCGTGGCGTGAGCGCGTTCTCCGATCCGAGGTGGTTCGACCGCGAAGCCGCCGTGGAGCGCGAGGACGTCATCTGCCGCGCCGTGCCGCAGGCGGACGGCGGGTATGTCCGCCACGCCGAGACCCAGTCGGGTGCCCCGCTGGACGTCGTCACCTTTCGCGTCTGCGAGGGCCCGCTGCGCGGCCATCACGCCGGACTGCTGATCTGGCCGCCACGCAACGCGGCCGACCGCGAACGCGCCCTCGGTGCACTCGCGACGACCCCCGATGATCACCTCCCCGCGCGTCTGGCGGACGTCGCGGTGCGCTGCAGGCTCGAGACCTCGCCGTTCGGCGAGCTCGAGGTGCGCAAGATCCTCGAGGTCGCACCCGACATCGAACTGCCCGAGGCCGCGGGGCCGAACCCGCCGATGGTGCGCGAGGATCTGCTGCCGCCGCGACCGCCCGAAGCGCCGGTCACCATGATCAAGGTGCTCCGCACGCCCGAGGAGGTGCAGCAGGCCGTCGAACTCCTGCAGGACCAGCCGGTGCTCGGCTTCGACATCGAGACGGCCTGCACGCGGCTCCCGCCGGAGCAGCGCGAGGATCGCGCGGCGTTCGAGCCGTGGAACGGCACGGTGCGCCTCGTGCAGATCGCTGCGCCGGGTCCCGACGGCGGCGCGATTTCGCTCGTGCTCGATTGCTGGGCCGTTGATCCCGCACCCCTGCTGCGCCTGCTCGGTGACGGCCGCCGTGTGCTCGCGCACAACGCCAAGTTCGAGCAGAGCTGGGTCAAGTACCGCTGGGATATCGAACTGACCGACATTCTCGACACGTGCGCCTGGTGGACGGTGATCGCGGGACACCTCAACGCCGCCGGCTTCGCACATGGGGTGGAGGACGCCAAGCTCGTGACGCTGGCCGACCGCTTCCTCCACGCCGAACTCGACAAGACGTTTCAGACGTCGGACTGGTCGCAGGAGGAGCTGTCAGAGGGGCAACTGGCCTACGCCGGTGAGGACGCGGCGATCCTGCTGCCGCTGGCCGACCTGCTCGAGGAACTCGGCGAGGAGCTGGGATGCGCCGAGCAGGCACGGCTGGCATCGCAGGCCGGGGGACGGCGCGCCGCCATCTCGACGCAGTACGCGGCCGATCGTCACGGCGACGAACGCGAGGAGGCGCTGGCGATGATCGCGAGTGCTGGCTCGGCAGCCGATCTCGAGGCCGCTGGCGGCTTCATGCGGCGCATGGTGCTCAGCGCCGCGTCACGCCACGCCGTCGCCGCCGCCTACAAGTCGCGGCGCGCTCAGCTGTCGATCTGATCCGCCCGCCGGTCCCAAGCACCGGTGAACAGCGCCCACGAGGCGAGCGCTGCGGCACCGCCCACGGCGACGATGCGGCCGCGCCGCGAACCGACCAGGCAGGCGGCGGTGATGCCGATGCCGGCGTGGACCGCATACAGCGCGTGCTCGCGCGCGGTGAGCCGGTTCGCGGCTGACGGCACGGCCAGCGGCCACCACAGGCTGGGAACCGCGCGGTTCAGCGCGTCATGCACGGCATTGGTACCGTGATCGAGCGCGGAAACCCGCTCCGTCAGACGATCTGCGACGGTTCGGGAGGTAGGTGCATCGCCGTGCATGAGCCTCATGGTACGGTTCCGCCCCGTGCGGTGTTCAACCCGCGCCAACGACTATGCCTCAGAAGACTCTCTCCGCAAAGCCCGCCGACGTCGAACACGGCTGGTACATCATCGACGCCGACGGCGAGGTGCTCGGCCGCCTCGCCACCCGCATCGCCGACGCGCTGCGTGGTAAGGGCAAGACGAACTTCACGCCGCACGTGAACACCGGCGACTTCGTCGTCGTGATCAACTGCGAGCGCGTGCGAATCACCGGCAACAAGCTCGAGCAGAAGAAGTACTACCGCCATTCCGGGTATCCGGGCGGTCTGCGCGAGCGCACCCTGCAGGAGCAGCTCGATCGCAATCCGACCGAGGTGATCCGCCATGCCGTCAAGGGCATGCTTCCGAAGAACAAGCTCGGCGCTGCTCAGCTGAACATGCTGAAGATCTACGCCGGCTCCGACCATCCGCACGCGGCCCAGCAGCCGCAGCCGCTGCCGTAAGGCGAAGAGGGAAGACGATGAGCGACAAGGCCATCTATCGGGCAACCGGCAAGCGCAAGACCTCGGTCGCGCGTGTCACCCTGACTCCCGGCACCGGCACGGTCACCTGCAACGGCCGCCCGGCCGAGCAGTACTTCGATCGCGCCCCGCTGCGCGCCATGGCGCTCAGCCCGCTCGTCGAGGTCGGTCTCGCCGATCGCTTCGACGTCACGCTCCGCCTGCATGGCGGCGGCATCAGCGGCCAGGCCGGTGCCTCGCGCCACGGCATCGCCCGTGCCCTCGTCGAGGCCGATCCGAACCTCCGCGGCGATCTCAAGCGCGCGGGCTTCCTCGCCCGTGACGCCCGTGCTGTCGAGCGCAAGAAGGCCGGCCTCAAGAAGGCCCGCAAGCGCCCGCAGTTCTCGAAGCGCTAGGGAGCCCCAGATGGCCCGTGCCTGGTTCGGCACCGATGGCATTCGCGGTGTCGCCAACGAGCGTCTCTCGCCCGAGCTCGCGTTGCGCGTGGGCCGCGCTGCCGCGCTGCGCCTGAGCGCGACGCACCCTGCACCGGTGATCTTGATCGGTCGCGACACGCGTCGGTCGGGCACGATGCTCGAGGACGCTCTAGCCTCGGGTATCGCCTCGGCGGGCGGGCACGCGATTCGCCTCGGCGTGCTGCCGACACCGGCCGTTGCCTGGGCCGTACTCCAGCGTGGTGCGGCCGCCGGCATCGTGATCAGCGCCAGCCACAATCCGTATCCGGACAACGGCATCAAGCTGTTCGGGGCCGACGGCTACAAGTTGCTCGATGCCGAGGAAGAGGCGATCGAGGCGCTGCTCGAGTCTGACGCCGTCCTGCCGACCGGTGCTGGCGTAGGCACGACCGACCACGCCACCGGCGCCGCGGAGGCGTACGCGGAGTGGGTCGCCTCGCTGGCCGGCGTCTCTCTCGAGGGTATGCGGATCGTGGTCGACTGCGCGCACGGCGCCGCGACGACCGTCGCACCGCGCCTGTTCGAGCTGCTCGGCTCCGAGACGACGCTCGTCGCCTGCGAGCCAGATGGCTGCAACATCAATGTCGACTGCGGCTCCACGCACCTCGGCCACGTCGCCGCGGCCGTGCGCGAGCAGAGTGCCGACCTCGGCGTGGCGTTCGACGGCGACGCGGATCGCGTGCTGTTCGTCGATGCGGCCGGAGATCCGATCGACGGGGACCACATCCTCACGCTGCTGGCAGCGGACGCCATCGCGCGCGATGCGTTGCCGGGACGCCGCGTCGTGGTGACGAGCATGGCCAACCTCGGTGCTCACCATGCGCTGCGCGCCCTCGGGTGCGAGCTGGAGATCACCGACGTGGGGGACCGGTACGTCCTCGAGGCAATGCGCCGCGACGGCTCGGTCCTCGGCGGCGAGCAGTCCGGTCACGTGATCGCCCTCGACCACCAGACGACCGGCGATGGGCCACTCACGGCGATGCTCGTGCTGGCAGCGCTGGCACGCTCCGGGCAGACGCTGACAGAGGCGGCAGCCGCCGTCGAGAAGTTCCCGCAGAACCTCATCTCCGTACAGGCGCGCCGCGAGAGGCTAGGGGACTGTGCGCCCCTGTGGGACGCGATCGCCGCGGCGGAGGCCCAGCTCGGCGCCGACGGACGCATCGTCGTTCGTGCCTCCGGCACAGAGCCGCTCGTGCGCGTCATGGTCGAGGCGCGCGATGGTGATCAGTGCCGCGC
>CAINDT010000020.1 GCA_903847495.1 uncultured Actinomycetes bacterium | reverse complement strand
GCCAACGCCGGAGCCGCCCCGGTCAGCATCAGGACGAAGGCGATCAGGATCGAGCGGACGGCAGACTTCGACGAAACCACACATGGAGCATGTGGCTGAACAATCACCCCGTCAAGACCGATCGCGCGCAGAGCGGGGCTAGCCCCGGAAGGCCGACCATTGTCGCTCGGAGCTCGGCCTAGCGCACAGGGCCGGCAGGACTCGAACCTGCAACCCCCGGTTTTGGAGGCGACGCCGGATTGGCTCTCTGCAATGACCTGCGGCGTCCTATGTGCGAGGCATCAGCGCGCCGACACGGTCGCGATTACGACATGCCACCGTGTCCACGAAGACGGGGCAACTCCGGCGGGGCTAGCCCCGGCGATGGCGGTGAAACCGTGCAGTTGACCACGGCGGCACGGGCCTATCGATGCGTCCGCGCGGTGACGGCACGCGCTGCGCAACCGAGCGGTGCGATACCAGCCTGGCGGGTATAGTCCCCGGTCGTGCAGTACACGCGCAGACAGGTGCTGGCCGGCGGGGGCCTGGCCGCCGCGGGGCTGGCGGTCGGCGCCACGGGCGGCTGGTTCGCGGGTTCGGCGCGCGATGATTCCGAGCGTCCGCTCGACGTCGATGTCGCGGTGATCGGTGGGGGCGTCGCGGGCACGTACTGCGCCTGGCGTTTGGCGACTTCGGGCCCAGCGGCCCCCTCGGTCGCGCTGTTCGAGGCGAGCGGGCGCATCGGCGGACGACTCTGGTCGCAGGCCGTGCCACCGGTGACGAATCAGGTCGCCGAACTCGGCGGCATGCGCATCCCCTCCGACCACACGGCGCTCCTCGCGCTGGTCGGGCACCTCGGACTGACGACCATGCCGCTCGCGCTCTCGTCGCCCAACACGCTCGTGCAGCTGCGGGGCAGGCGCATGCGCCGCGGCGACGTGCGGGCGGCGGGCCAGTTCCCGTACGACCTGCCCGCGCGGATCGCGCGCCTGTCACCCGACGAGATCATCGCGCTCGTCCAGCAGGAGGTCGGCATCCGCGGCACGGTGCGGAGCGAGGGATTCGAGGCCGGACCATGGCTGGCCGACCTGAGCTACCGCGGCGTCCCGCTTTCGCAGCTGCGGGCGACGGAACTGCTGCAGGCCATCCTCGGTCGGGAGGGCGCCGAATTCATCAGCGCGTGGATCGGCTACGAGCTGCCGAACGTCGCGGCGAGCACTTGGATCGGACTGCTCAGCACGCACGCCGGCCCCGACTTCCTCGCGGTCGCAGGCGGGTACCAGCAGGTGCCGCAGACGATGGCGGACCGCGCGCTCCAGGCGGGCGCGTCCGTGTCGACGAACTCGACGCTGGTTGCGATCCGGGACGCGCGAAGCACCGGCGTGACGCTTCGCCTCACGGACTCGACCAACGGAGCACCCGCGACGGTGCGAGCGAAGTCGGTGATCCTCGGATTGCCAACGTCCGCCCTACGTCGGCTCACGCGCACCAGCCCTGTCCTGAGCAGGTCTGATGCCCTGACGCGTGGCCTTGACCACGTCATCGAAACCGAGGCGACCAAGGCATATCTGGCGTACGAGACGCCGTGGTGGGAGGCGCTCGACCTCGATCCTGGACGATCGGTAAGCGACGGCCCGCTCAAGCAGACGATCTATCTGCCGCCGGACGACGCAGGACGCGCCCTCCTGCTCGCCAGCTACGCGTTC
>CAINDT010000019.1 GCA_903847495.1 uncultured Actinomycetes bacterium | reverse complement strand
GGCATGGTGATCGAGCTCGAGACCGGCGTGAAGGCGGATGGCACGCTCACCGCGCGTCGCGCGAAGATCATCATCGACAACGGCGCGTACACCGCCGACGCCGGCTTCTTCCCGGAGCTCGCCGGCATGCACGCGATCGGGCCGTATCGCCTCCCGGCCGTCGACATCCAGGCCCATCTCGCCTACACCAATCACCAGCCGTCCGGCTCGGTGCGTGCGCCCACCGCGCCGCAGGCGAACTGGGCGCTCGAGTCCCACATGGACGAGCTCGCTCGGACCGTCGGCATGGACCCGCTCGCCTTCCGCGAGAAGAACATCGTCCATGACGGCGACACGACGGCGACCGGCCAGATCCTCGATCCGCACGGCGCGCCGCAGTGCCTCGCCACCGCCTCCGAGCTGATTGGCTACGGCAAGGAGCTGCCGGAGGACGAGGCGATCGGCTTCGCCATCGGCTGGTGGCCGTCGTTCGGCTCCTCGTCGGGTGCGTACATCAAGTTCAATGGCGATGGCTCGGCCACGATCGTGACCGGCGCGCAGGAGTGCGGCTCCGGTGCCGTGATGGCGCTGCCGCGCCTCGCAGCCAACGAGCTTGGCATGAAGCCCGAGGATTTCTCGATCGTCTACCAGGACACCGAGAGCGGCCCGTACGACATGGGCTCCTCCGGCTCGCAGACCACGTTCAACAACGGCCGCGCAGTGGTCGCCGCCGCAAAGGTGCTGCGCGAGCGTCTGCTGGAGATGGCAGCCGACAAGCTCGAGGCCGCAGCCGGCGACATCGAGCTCGTGGACGGTACAGCCCGCGTGAAGGGCTCGCCCGAGAAGAGCGTCGACATCGCCGAGCTGGCGGGCGAGGCGACGGGTGGCGATCAGCTGCTCGCCACGGGTTCCGGCACGCCGCCGAGCGCGCCCGAGGTCGAAGGCTCGGCCTGCGTCGGCCGCATGGGAATGGACTCGTGGGTCGCCCCCACCTTCTTCTGCCATGCCGCTCACGTGAAGGTCGACCGCGAGACCGGTGTCGTCCGCGTCCTCAAGGTCGCGGCGGCACACGACTCCGGAACAATCGTCAACCCGATCGGTGCCGAGGGACAGATCGAAGGCGGCGTGATCATGGGCGTCGGCCAGGCTCTGCTCGAGGGCTCGAAGATCGGTGAGGACGGCAAGATCCTCAACGCCGGCCTGCTGGAGTACAAGCTCCAGACGATGGCCGACGCGCCGGAGATCGCGGTCGCCTTCGTCGGCCCCGCGGGCACGAACGCTGGTCCGCATGGCGCCAAGGGCATCGCCGAGCCGCCGAGCGTGCCCACGCTCGCCGCCATCGGCAACGGGATCGCCGCCGTCACGGGCGCGCGGGTCCGCCAGCTTCCCATGACGCCGAACCGCGTCTGGGACGCCATGAACTCCTAGAAGAACACACACGAGCGCCGTGTCATCCCGCGGGATGACACGGCGCTCGTTGCGTTGTGGGGCGACGATGCGCGACCATGCGTGCAATGCACCTGCCCTTCGACCCCCGCGACGAGGCGCACCGCCTGCTCGACGAGGCACGACGTCGTCTGCCGGAGCGCCTGCCGACGCGGCAGGGACTGAGCGCCTTCGAAGACGTTCCGTGTGCGCGGATCCCCGTGTGGGGTTCATCGACGACGCGAGGGAATCACCCGTCTGCTGATCGCGACTGACGACGCGAAGGCCTCGAGGTGGCTCGGTCCGAAAGGACCGATTCACCTCGAGGTCATCGCGTCGCCTGGGTCCCAACATCCTGGGCCATCAACGCCACCGCTCACGAGGTTGATCCACCAAGGCGACGGGATCCCTGCAGTGCGCAGCGACTGACGACGCGAAGGCCTCGAGGTGGCTCGGTCCGAAAGGACCGATTCACCTCGAGGTCATCGCGTCGCCTGG
>CAINDT010000018.1 GCA_903847495.1 uncultured Actinomycetes bacterium | reverse complement strand
TACCCTCGGCACGCGGATCACGGCCTCCGACGACGTGATCGTCACCGCCGGCACGCTGGCGGCCGCGATCGGCTTCGGGCCGCTGCTGCTGGCCGTCGTCTGGTCGGCGCTGGCCGTGACCGCCCCGGCGGTCCTCGCGGCCCGCGGACGGGCGCTCCTGACTGCGGCCGGCCTCTGGCTCGGGATCGGCACGCTGGCCACCCTCGCGATCGGCGTGCTCCTCGGCGGCACGCTCGTCGCCCCGCTCGCGACCGTGATGGGCGCAGGGGCGGCGGGTATAGTGATTCTCATCCGCGCGCGGCGGCCCGAAGCGGCTTCCGCTGCGGCTGCGAACGCCGACTGAGGGAAGTGCAATGGGGTTTCTGCGACGGATCGAGAGCAAGCTGGAGGGGGTCTTCGAGGGCGGCATCGGCCGTACCTTCAAGTCCAACGTCCAGCCCGTCGAGCTGGCCCGCAAGCTGGCCAAGGAGATGGATGACAACAAGGTCATCTCCGTCCAGACCGTCTACGTCCCCAACGCCTACACCGTCTACCTGGCCCCCGAGGATCGCGAGCAGTTCGTCGCCTACGAGGCGCGGCTGCGCACCGAGCTGGCCGGCTATCTGACCGAGCACGCCCGCCGCGAGGGCTACTCGCTTCCGAATCGCGCGCGCGTGATGATCGAGACTGCCGACGAGCTCGACGTCGGCACGTTCGGCATCGCCGCGGAGATGGAGGAGACCCCGCCGCCGATGGCGCCCGATGCGCCGCCGCCGGGCGTGCGCCTGCCCGAGGAGTTCTCCGGCACGCCGGCCGCACCCGTTGCCGCCGCCGCAGCGCCCGTCACCCCACCCCCGGCCGCGCCGCCGGTCACGCCCCCGGTCGCACCGCCGCCGCCAGCCGCACCCGTCGTGCCCGTCCCGCCGGTCACCGTCGATCCGTTTGCGATCGATGAGGCACCCGCCGCACCGCTGGCCGCGGTGCCCGAGCCTGTTGCCGCCGAGACCGTTGTCACCCCGCCTCCGGCGCCGACCCCGCCTCCGGCGCCGGTCGTGCAGTGGGTCTTGGTCTGGCCCGGCGGTGCGGTGCCGTTCGGCGACACCGCGCTCGTGATCGGTCGCAGCAAGGACTGCGACGTGCCGCTGGCCGACGGCAACGTCTCGCGCCGGCACGCCGAGATCGGTCGCAGCGCCGATGGGTTCATGCTCCGCGACCTCGATTCGACCAACGGCACGACGGTCAACGGCCGCCGCGTGAAGAGCGCAACGGTCGGCGAAGGCGACGAGATCATGCTCGGGACGAGCACGCTGCGGATCGAGCAACGGCACGGCTGAGCCGTGGTCGACCAGGCGCTCCTCGTCCTGCGGATCGGTGTCCTGGTCCTGCTCTATCTGTTCGTCTGGCGCATCGCGCGCACGGCGATCCGTGACGTCCGGGGTGCGCAGGAGAGCATGATCATCCGGCCGGGTCAGGGGTTCGACCCGCTGCCCATGGCCGACGAGCGCCCCGCTGATCCGATGGCCGAGCCGCCGGCACCCGGCCGCCTCCTGGTCGTCGAGAGCGACGTGCTGCCCGCTGGCGCGGCCGTGCTGCTCGAGGAGCACGAGGTGCTGATCGGCCGCGATCCGCACGCTGCTGCGATGCTCGAGGGCGACGGCTTCGTCTCCGCACGCCACGCGATCGTACGCGTGCGCGGCACCGCGACCTCGATCGTCGATCTCGGCTCGACCAACGGAACGTACGTCAACGGGGACCGCATCGCGATCGAGACACGGCTCTCCCCCGGCGACGAGGTCGCCGTCGGCTCCACGCGCATGATCTTCGAGCCGGGCGGCTGACGTGAAGCTCGTCATCCGCGAGGCGGGAGCCTGCAGCGACGTCGGTCGACTGCGCCAATCGAACGAGGACGCGCTGCTGCTGTCCGAGCCCGTCTTCGCCGTCGCCGACGGCATGGGCGGTGCGCGGGCCGGCGAGGTCGCCAGCGCGATGGCCGTCGCCGCACTCCATGGCTTTGACGGGGGCGAGCAGCAACTCGCCCAGACCATTGAGGACGTCAACCTGCGAATCCACTCCGCCTCCCGCAACGATGCGTCGCTGCTCGGCATGGGCACGACGATCACCGCGGCGATGATCGATGGTGAGGCGCTCGTCCTCGCACACGTCGGCGACTCGCGCGCCTACGTGCTGCGCGCCGGCCAGCTGAGACAGCTGACCGACGACCACTCGCTGGTCGGCGAGCTGATCCGCCGCGGAGCCCTCACCCCGGAGGAGGCCGAACGCCACCCGCAGCGCTCCGTCATCACCCGGGCCCTCGGCGCGGACGAGGCAGTCGACGTCGATGTCCTGCGCGTGCCGCTCGAGACCGGCGATCTGATCCTGCTCTGCTCCGACGGCCTGACCGGCATGGTCTCCGACGCCGAGCTTGCCCGCATCCTGCGTGGCGGGGGCGAGTTGAACCAGCTGGCGCAGCAGCTTGTGCTCGCCGCCAATCAGGCAGGTGGCGAGGACAACATCACCGCCGTCCTTCTGCGCATCGGGTCGCGTCGCGAGGAGGACACCGAACCGGAGCGGCCACCGATCGTGATCCTCCCGGCAACGGCGCTCGCCGATGACGCCCCTCGGGCCTCCGCCGCGGACCGCGCCGCCGCCCGTGGCGACCGTGGCCGCGGCCGGCTCCTCGCGATCGTCGGCGGCGTCGCCGCCATCGGCATCGTCGTCGCGGTCGCCGTGGCGATCGGTCTGCAGTGGGCGCACTTCATCGGCGCCACGCGGGACGGACGCGTCGCGATCTACCAGGGGCTGCCGTTCGAGCTCACCTCCGACGTCACGCTGTACCGCGCCGTCCAGATCACCGACGTGCCAACGGCGGCCCTGTCCGAAGAGCAACGCTCCTCGCTGCTGGATCAGCGCATCGGATCGCTCGGCAGCGCCGAGGGACGCATCACGCAGCTGACCTCATCGTCGCCGTGGCTCCGACTGCCGCCGAGTGCACCGTGATCAGCGAGCGCGGCATCCTCGACCTGCCGAGCCGCAACCGCGAGCTCGGACTCATCGCGCTTGCGGTGCTGATCACCACGGCCGGCTTCGCCGCCGTTCAACTTGCCCGCGCCGAAGAGTTCTCCTCGTCGCCGCTTGTCGCCGCGCTGCTGTTCGCCTTCGCCTACTTCGTGGCGCACGCGGTCGTGCGCGTCGTGCTGCCCGATGCCGATCCGTACGTCCTGCCCATCACGGCGGTGCTGACGGCCATCGGCCTGATCGAGATCTACCGGATCTCCCCGGAGCTTGCTCGCGATCAGGGGATCTGGATGCTGCTCGGCCTCGGTCTCTTCGTCGCCGTGGTGATCGCCTTCCGCGACATCCGCCGCCTCGAAGAGCTCAAGTACACGTGCGGTGCCGTCGCCGTCGGTCTGCTGCTCCTGACGATCACGCTCGGCGCGTCGGTCAACGGTGCGCGCCTCTGGATCCGCATCGGCGGCCTGCAGATCCAGCCGGGCGAGTTCGCCAAGATCCTGCTCGTCATCTTCCTTGCCGGCTACCTGCGCGAGCGCCGCGAGGTGCTGGCCGCACCGACGCGTCGCGTCCTCGGCGTCGGCATCCCGGCGCTGCGACACGCGCTGCCGCTGCTCCTCTTGTGCGGCATCTCGCTCGTGCTGCTCGTCGCCATGAACGACCTCGGCTCGTCGCTGCTGTTCTACGTGATCGCCCTTGCGATGATCTACATCGCGACGGGGCGCCTGCTCTACGTCGGCGCCGGCCTCGGACTGTTCGCTCTCGGTGCGCTCGGCGCGGTCCAGCTGACGTCGCACGTGCAGTCCCGCATCGAGGGCTGGCTCGATCCCTGGGCGGTCGAGCAGACCAGCGGCTACCAGATCGCGCAGTCGATCTACACGATCGCCGACGGGGGCGTGCTTGGCGCGGGCTTCGGGCGCGGCCTGATCCTCAACAGTGCCGGCGGCACGATCATCCCGTACGCCCAGACCGACTTCATCTACTCGGTGATCGCCAACGAGATGGGCCTGGTCGGCGCGGTCGCCGTGGTCCTGTTGTACCTGCTGCTCGCGTGGCGCGGCTTCCGTATCGCCACGAGCGCCGATGACGGCTTCTCGAAGCTGCTCGCCGCCGGCCTCGCGACGACGATCGCCGTCCAGGTCTTCGTGATCGTCGGTGGCGTCATCCGGCTGCTGCCGCTGACGGGCCTGACGCTGCCCTTCGTGTCCTACGGCGGGTCGAGCGTCACCGCGAACTTCGCCATCGCCGGGCTCCTGCTCTGCATCTCGCAGCGCGCCAACCGGGAGCGGCCGCTGTGAATCGCCGCATCTCGAACCTCTTCATCGTCACGACCGTGGCGCTCGTGGGCCTGATCGCCATGACGACGTACTGGCAGGTCTGGGCGCGAGGGTCGCTCGAGGCGCGCCAGGCCAACGTCCGCGTCGTCTACCGCGACCTCGCGATCGATCGCGGTTCGATCGTGACTGCCGACGGCATCGTGCTGGCCGAGTCGAAGCCCAGCAGGCTCGACGGGCGCCGCGTGTACACCCGCACGTATCCCGAGGGCGGTCTCGCCGCACAACTCGTCGGCTACTCGTCGCTCCTCGCCGGGCGCTCGGGGCTCGAGCGCTCGCTCGACCCGGAGCTGTCCGGCAGCACCAGCGACCTGGCGGGCATCCGCAACGCGTTCGACCGCATGAAGGGCGACACCGTGCGCGGCGACGACGTGATCCTGCGTCTATCGGCGGCCGGTCAGCAGGAGGCGATGGACCAGCTCGAGCAGCTCGGCGTGCGCGGCAGCGTCGTCGTGCTGGACCCGAGCACCGGGGGGCTGCTCGTGATGGCCTCGACACCGACCTTCAACCCCAACACCGGCCTCGAGGAGGCGCTCGCCAATCCGGCCTCGCCGCTCCTCAACCGGGCCACGCAGGGCCTCTACCCGCCGGGCTCGACCTTCAAGGTCGTGACCGCCGCGAGCGCACTCGATAGCGAAGCCGTCACGGTCGACCAGCAGTTCCCCGGCCCCGCCTGCATCCAGACCGGCGGGCAGGAGCTCTGCAACTTCCGCAACCGTGCGTACGGCCCGCACGACTTCGGCTACGCGCTCGTCCACTCGATCAACACGACCTTCGCCGAGGTCGGCCTGACCCTCGGGCAACAGCAACTCGAGGAGACGATGCGGGACTTCGGCTTCTTCAAGCGCATCCCGTGGGACTACCCGCCGGAGCAGACGCTGCCGTCCGGCATCTTCAACCGCCGCGGCAATCTGGTGCCGTTCGACACGCCCGTCGACGTCGCACGCCTCGCGATCGGCCAGGAGCGCCTCCTCGCCACGCCGCTGCAGATGGCCGAGGTCGCAGCGGCCGTCGCCAACGGCGGGCAGCTCGTCGAGCCCCAGCCGGTACAGGAGGTGCGCGCGCCCGACGGGTCGGTCGTGCGACGCCCACAGCCGGTCTACCTCGGACGTGCGATGACCACCGAGACCGCCGCCACCCTGCGCCAGCTGATGAAGGACGTCGTCGACGATGGCACCGGCGCCGCCGCGAACGTCGCCGGCCTCGACGTCGCCGGCAAGACCGGCACGGCGGAGACCGGTCGCGACGGGAAGAACGACGCCTGGTTCATCGGCTTCGCACCCGCCGACGCGCCTCGCTTCGCGTTCGCGGTGCTGGTCGAGAACACGGACGGCACGGGCGGCGATGTGGCCGCGCCGATCGCGGCGAACGTCCTACGGGCGCTGACGGAGCCGGCATCGTGAGACAATCCGCACGGAACACCGCATGACGACGCCTATGGACACCTCCGACGGCGCGCTCTTCGCCGGGCGCTACCGCATCATCCGCCGCCTCGGGCAGGGGGGAATGGCGCGCGTCTTCCTGGCGCAGGACGAGTCCCTCCATCGCGAGGTGGCCATCAAGGTGCTCGCCGATCGCCATAGCGATGACCCGCACTTCATCGAGCGCTTTCAGCGCGAGGCCCGTGCCGCCGCACGCCTGAACCACCCCAACATCGTGCAGGTCTACGACCAGTCGCAGGGCGGCATGTCGTTCATCGTGCAGGAGTACGTCGAGGGCGAGACGCTGAAGGACCTGATCCGCCGCGAGTCCCCGCTTGATCCGCGCCGCGCCATCACCATCGCGCTGCAGATCCTCGCCGCGCTGCGTGTGGCGCATCAGCAGGGCGTGATCCATCGCGACGTCAAGCCGCAGAACATCCTGATGCAGCCCGACGGCAAGGTGAAGGTCGCCGACTTCGGCATCGCCAGCGCCGGCGGCGACACAGAGATGACCGAGGCCGGCTCGATCGTCGGCACCGCCCAGTACCTGGCCCCCGAGCAGGCCCGCGGCCTGACGGTCGGTCCGCCCGCAGACCTGTACTCCGTCGGCATCGTGCTGTACGAGATGCTCTCGGGCCGCGTGCCCTTCGAAGGCGACACCGCCGTCAATGTCGCGATGCGCCACGTGCAGGAGGCGCCCGAGCCGCTCACGGATCGCAATCCGCTGGTGCCCGCCGCGCTCGAGTCCGTGGTGATGCGCGCGCTCGCGAAGGATCCCCGCGAGCGCTACCAGAGCGCCGACGAGATGGGTATCGAGCTGGACCGCGTGCGCCAGGGTCTGCCGATCAGCGATGAGACCGCCGTGATCGGCGCCGCCACGCTGGCGATGACCCAGGCGATGCGACCGCCGGCCGCCGCAGCCCCCGCAGAGACCATGGTTGCGCCGCCGCTACCGCCACGGGAGTCCGCTCCGCGTGGAGGCAACCCGAACCGCAAGCGCCTCTGGATCCTGCTGATCGTCATCGGCGTGCTCCTGCTCGCCATCGCCGTCGGTGCCTTCGCCTTCACCCGCGGTGGCTCGGACGGAGGCGGCAGCACCTCGGCGACTACCTCCACGTCGAGCGCGCTGGTCGAGATTCCCAACGTCGTGGGTCGTACGCAGGCCGAGGCGACAACGGTCCTCAAGGACCTCGGCTTCGACGTGCTGATCACCCAGCAGGCCTCGGCCGACGTCCCCGAGGGTCAGGTCATCCAGATGCGTCCCAACGCCGGCGGCAGGGTGCCGACGGGCACGACGATCGAGCTGCAGGTCTCGTCCGGCCCGAACGTGGTGGCCGTACCGAGCGTCCAGGGCGCCGCGCTCGGTGACGCGACCGCACAGCTGGAGGCGCTCGGCCTACTCGTGACAACGGTCGAGGACTCCTCCGATTCGGTGGCGGAGGGCAACGTCATCACCCAGGCGCCATCGGCGGGTGTCGAAGTGAAGCCGGGCTCGACCGTCACGCTGACGGTCTCGAGCGGCAAGTTGGCCAGCACCGTGCCGAACATCACCAAGATGGACATCAACAACGCGCAGAACGCGTTGATCGCCGCGGGCCTCGTGCTCGGCGGGCAGAGCGAGGCCAACGACGCCGCGCCGGCCGGCCAGGTGATCAGCCAGGATCCCGCTGCCGGCACGAGCCTGCCGGCGGGCAGCTCTGTCAGCGTCGTCATCTCGAAGGGGCCGGCGACGATTGCGGTGCCCAGCGTGATCAACCAGTCGCGCGGCAACGCCGAGGCCGCGCTGTCCAGTGCGGGCTTCACCCCGAACGCGGTTGAGCAGGCCACCGCGGATCCGGCGCAGGACGGCATCGTCATCGCGCAGAATCCGGCCGGTGGCTCGCAGCGGGCGCAGGGGTCGTCCGTGACGATCACCGTGGGCCGCTACACGGGGTCGACCACCTCGTGACGGAGCGCCTGCGCGTCGCCGTGCTCGGCGGCGGCCGGTCGTCGGAGCACGACGTGTCGCTGCGGTCGGCGGAGAGCGTCGCCGGCGGGCTCGACCCCGCGCGCTTCGACGTCGTGCGCATCACCATCTCGCGCGAGGGCGTCTGGACGACGGCCGATGGCTCGGTGGTGTCGGTCACTCCCGGCAGGGGCGGACCGCTGGGCTGCGACGTCGTGTTCCCCGTGCTGCACGGCCCGTTCGGCGAGGACGGCACCGTGCAGGGCCTGCTCGAGATGCTCGACGTCGCGTACGTCGGCTCGGGCGTGCTGGGCGCTGCGCTGACGATGGACAAGGAGCGCTGCAAGGCCGCGCTGCGCGATGCCGGCATCGACGTGGCCCGCGAGGTCCTCGTCGGTCCCGACGACGAGCGCGGTACCGTCCGCGCCCGCATCGAGGACGAACTGGGGTTGCCTGTCTTCGTGAAGCCGGCGCGGCTCGGTTCCAGCGTCGGCATCTCGCGTGTCGACGCCGCCTTCGATCTCGACGCTGCGCTCGACCTGGCCCTCGCCCACGACGACAAGGTGCTGGTCGAGGAACTGCTCGTCGGCAAGGAAGTCGAGTGCAGCGTGCTCGGCCTGCCTCCAAACCTGCAGACGTCCGTCGTCGGCGAGATCACGTACGAGGCCGAGTGGTACGACTACGAGGCGAAGTACGCGGCCGGCGGCTCCGGCCTGGTCACCCCCGCCGAGATCCCGGCCGAGGTCGCCGAGCGCCTGCGCGCCACGGCGGCGCAGGCCTTCGCCGTGTGTGACTGCCACGGCATGGCACGCGTCGACTTCTTCTACACGACGAGTGGCCGCCTGGTCCTCAACGAGATCAACGCCATCCCCGGCTTCACGGCCACGAGCTACTACGCGCGCATGTTCGAGGCAACGGGCATCGCATACGGCGACCTGCTGTCGCAGCTGATCGACCTCGCCGTCGAGCGCCACGCGCGCAACGCGGGCCTCCTGCGCTGAGATCGCCAATCTGGATCCGGATCCAGATTGGTCAGTTTCGTGCCAATTTGGATCCGGATCCAGATTGGTCGATTTCGTGCACGTTTTTGGCGGGAGCCGGATCCGGCCTCGCGCTCAGGCGCCGGTGGGGACGCCCGTCAGGCGGATGCCGTTGATCGTCACGGCGTAGCCGCCCTTGACCTCCGGCAGGCCCGTGATCCAGATCAGGACGTCCGTCAGCGGCGCCGCACGGCGGATCGGGATCAGCGAGGTTGGGCGCTTCAGCTCCTTCGGGTCGGTCAGCTGCGTCCAGTCGCGCGGAGCCTTCGCCGGTGGTGAACCGCGCACGCCGTAGACGACGACGGTCGCGCCGAGCGGGGCGCTGGTGATAGCGATGCGCCGGACGCGACTGGGCACGGCCAGGTGCAGCTCCAGTCCGACGCCGCGCTTCTTCTCGATCACGCCCTGCTTGTAGATCTCGGTCGACCAGCCCGTCTTCGGCGAGCCGTCGATCGCGAAGCGCACCTGGTCGTCGTTCTCCCTGCTGTCGCCCGTCGGATCGAGCGGCGTGATGGTCGCGATCGACAGGACACGGGGCGTGCGGTCAGGGCCGTCGGGCTGCGTCTCCACGGCCGTGGTCGTCTCGACGATCGTCTCGTCCTGCCCGGTGTCGACCGCGGTGTCGGGCACCGTCGTGATCGGCCCCGGCAGGGCCGTCTCGGCAGCACGATTATCGGCATCCCGCCGATCGACCACCCCCATCACCACGACGGCGGCGAGGATCACGACAGCCACGGCAAGTGCGCCGACGAGCAGCTTGAGGCCTCGATTGCGCGGCGGGGCAGG
>CAINDT010000017.1 GCA_903847495.1 uncultured Actinomycetes bacterium | reverse complement strand
GCCGGCGTGGTCAACCTCGTCACGTCGCGCGATGCCGGCATGGTCGCGAACACGATCTTCACCGATGATCGCGTGAAGAAGATCTCGTTCACGGGCTCCACGGAGATCGGCAAGGACCTGATCCGCGCCTCGGCCGAGCAGGTCAAGCGCCTCAGCCTCGAGCTGGGCGGCCACGCGCCGTACATCATCTTCGACGACGCCGACCTCGACGAGGCCGTCGACGGGCTGATCGCCTCGAAGTACCGCAACGCCGGCCAGACCTGCGTCTGCGCCAACCGCGCGTTCGTGCAGCGCGGCGTCTACGACGCCTTCCGCGACAAGCTCCAGGCCAAGGTCGAGGCGATGAAGGTCGGCCACGGCCTCGCTGAGGGCACCGTAATCGGACCGCTGATCGACAGCCGCGCCGTCGATAAGGCCGATGAGCACGTGCAGGACGCCGTCGCCAAGGGCGCGAAGCTGGTGACGGGCGGCAAGCGCCTGACCGAGGGCGAGTTCGCGAACGGCGCCTTCTACGCGCCGACGATCATCGACGGCGTCACCAAGGAGATGGACATCTTCTACGAGGAGACGTTCGGCCCGGTCGCCGGCCTGACGGTCTTCGACACCGAGGACGAGGTCATCGAGCTCGCCAACGACTCGATCTACGGCCTCGCGTCGTACTTCCACACGAAGGACTACGCGCGCCTGATGCGCGTCGCCGAGCGCCTCGAGTACGGCATCGTCGGTGCCAACGCCGGCATCATCTCGGCCGCCAATGCGCCGTTCGGCGGCGTGAAGCAGTCGGGCTATGGCCGCGAGGGCGGCTCGGTCGGCATCGACGAGTACCTCGACGTCAAGTACGTCCTGATGGGCGGCGTGGGGACGGTCTGATGCGCGCGGTCCGCCAGCACGCGTACGGCGAGCCGCTCGTCGTTGAGGAGATCGATCAGCCGACCGTCGCTGCGGGCGAGTCGCTCGTGACGATCGCGTATGGCGCAGTCAATCCCCTCGACGTTTGGATCGCGAACGGCGCGGTGGCGGCGGCGGGTCCTTTGCCGCGCACGCCGGGCTGCGAAGGCGTCGGCACGACGGCCGATGGTGCGCGCGTCGCGTTCCGCGGCGCGGGCTGTGGCCTCGTGCGCGATGGCGCGTGGGCCGAGCAGGTCGCGGTGCCGGATGTCGCGCTGGCGGCGATCCCCGCTGGCTGCTCCGACGCCCAGGCCGCCGCGCTCGGCATTCCGGGCGTGACGGCGTTCGACTGCCTTGAGGCGGCGGAGGTCGGAGCCGGCTCGACGGTCCTGATCCTCGGCGCCTCCGGTGGCGTCTCGACGATCGCGATGCAGCTGGCCAAGGCCCACGGCGCGCGTGTGATCGCCCAGACGTCATCGCCGAACCGCGTGGGGCAGATCTCGCGGTACTGCGATGACGTCGTCGTCGCGGCCGCCGATGCGCTCGAGGCCGAAGTGCGCGAGGTCGCGCCCGACGGCGTCGACGCGATCCTCGATCCGCTCGCCGGTGCCTTCTCGGAGCCCTGTATCAAGTTGCTCGCCGCCAAGGGCACGCTCGTGCTCTACGGCGCCAGTGCCGGTCCGTCGTTCTCGTTCGGGCCGCAGGAGATGTACCGCAAGAACGCGCGGGTGGTCGGTTACAGCGGCCTGCCCGTCGCGCCTGAGGCGACCGCCCGCACGATGGAGGCGCTGTTTGCGCTCGTCGCGGCGGGCACGCTGGAGGCCGTGATCAGCGACGAGTTGCCCTTCGAGGACGTCAACGAGGCGATCCAGCGGATCAAGGACAACCGCGCTGGCGGCAAGCTGCTGCTGAAGCCGTAGACGGCGTGACCACCTCGAGGCCTTCGCGTCGTCAGTCGCGATCAAGCGAGAGCCTTCGTGTCGCCTACCCAGCACCCGCGTCATCAGCGCGCGCCGCGCGGCGGCGGCAGATTCCCGCGACGATCAGCCGCCAGCCGATGAAGCCGACCGCGAGCGCGATCGTCGCAACGATGATGAAGGCCATGTCGGGGGCGCGGCCCTTCTGGATCGTGCGGATCGCCATGCCGATCACGATCGTCAGCAGCCAGACGGGAATGATGCGCACCAGCGACCGCGGCGCGCGTTGGAGGCGCAGGGCGAACGCGCCGACGACGTACCCGATCAGGAAGGGCCAGGCGACGCCGACAATGCCCGCCAGAGCGGTTCCCTCGTTGTGACTCTGGCGTCCGATGATCGCGAACAGGACGATCCACGCGACGTCGAGGAGGAGCCACGGCATACGATGATGATCGCATGAGCGACCGCCATGAACCCGCACTCGTCCTCGCCGTCGGTGGTGGGCTCGCCGCTGTGCGGACGGACGCGGGGGAGGAGCGCATCGCGAAGTTCGCCGGTCGGCTCGATCGGCGTCCGGTCGCGGGCGATCGCGTGCAGCTGCTCGTCGAGGCAGAGGAAGGTGGACGCATCGATGTGATCGAGCCGCGGCGCACCGAGCTGCGGCGGCAGCAGCGCATGCGCTCGGAGGGCGAGCGCGCCATGAAGGAGCAGGTGCTCGCCGTCAACGCTGAATGCGTGCTGATCGTCGCCTCGATCGCCGATCCGCCGCTGCGGCGCGGCCTGATCGACCGCATCCTCGTCGCCGCGTGGCGCGGCGGCATGGAGCCTCTGCTCGCGATCACGAAGGAGGATCTCGCGGAGCGCGCCGACGAGGATCCCGACGTGGTGCTGGCGGACTACCGCGCGATCGGCGTCGACGGTGTCGTGGTCGACGTGCGGACACCGGCCGGTGCAGACGCCGTGCGCGATCTGCTCGGCGGACGGACGGCCGCCGTCGTCGGGCACTCCGGCGTCGGCAAGTCCACGCTCGTCAACGCACTCACGGGTGGGGGGCAGGTGACGGGTGCGATCCACGAGCTGTCCGGGCGCGGCCGCCACACCACGACGACGGCGACCTGGCTCGACATGCCGACGGGTGGCGCGCTGATCGACCTGCCCGGCATCCGCAGCTTCTCGCTCGCGGGCATCACACCCGATGACCTGGCCAGCGCGTTCGGCGACATCGCCGACGCCTCGGCTGAGTGTCGTTTCACCGACTGTCGCCACGTCGGCGACGACGGCTGCGCGGTCGAGCGGCTGGTGGAGCCGGCACGGCTCGCGTCCTACCGCAAGCTGCTCAACGAGCTCGAGACGACGTAGGGGCGGGATGGTCCAACGGGGTCAGACCCTTTTGGAGCATGAGACCCATCTGCAGCAGCACGACGCCCTCCGACATGCTCCAAAAGGGTCTGACCCCGTTGGACCATCCCGCCCGCGATCAGATCCGGCCGAGGGCCTTCTTGATGCGCTCGAGCTCCTGCGATTTCTGTGCGAGCTCCTCGAGCTGGGCCTCGAGCGCTGCGACGTGCTGGTGCAGCGCGTCGATCGCGGCGCGGGCGTCCGCGGCGAGGCGATCCGTCTGGCCGCCGACGGCCTTGCGCGTCGCGGTCTTCGCCGTCTTGGCGGACTGGCGCACGCCGCCGCCGCCGGGCTGGCGCTTGGCCATGCGGTAGTACGTGGTGGTGACGGTGGCGGCCGAGCGGCCGGTCTCCTTGGCGACCTGCGCGAAGGCCTCCGTCTTGTTCATGCCCGCGTCGATCAGCTTCTTGACCGCGTCGTAGGTCTCAGGACCGATCGAGCCGCGAGGGCCCTTGGTGGTGGCGCCGGATTCAGACATGCAAACAAGGTTGTCATATCTCACATGCAAATGTGGCAATGCAAATACACCGTTTACTGTGAAGGCGGAACATGCAAATGCCATCGACGTCCGCTTTATTCCACAAGGGTCTCCCGCAGGGTGCGGAAGTCGGTCACAATGAGCGCATGCACCGTCTTCTCCGTCTCTCTCCGTTGCTCGCCCTGCTCGCACTGACCGCGGTCCTTGCGGCCTGCGGCGGCTCCGAGCTCGCGTCCGATCCGGGCAAGGTGCTGGCTGATGCGAAGCTGCCGCCGGCCGGTCCCAACGCGTCGACGTTCACAGCCGAGTTCGTGCCGGCTGCCGACGCCACGGCGCCGGAGTCCGACGGCGGCGCGCTGGGCGGGATCGCCGGTCTCCTCGGTGGTCCGATCACGATCGAGGCCACCACGCAGGGCGATGCGGGCACCGGGCTGACGGCCGACGCGAAGATCAGCGCTGGCCCGCTCGACGTGCCCATTTCCCTGCGCGAGAACGCCGAGGACACGTGGGTGCAGGTGGGCGGCCAGTGGTATGCGCTGGGCCAGCCGCTCGGCATCGACTTCGGCGGCATCGGCGGGCAGCTGGGAGACATCTCGAAGCTGATCCGCGATCCCAAGGCCGTCGCGGTCGAGAAGGTCGGCGACGTTGAGTGCGACCGCATCAGCGGCAAGCTCGATCCCGGCGCGGATCTGACCGACCAGCTCGGCGAGCTGGCGGAGAACCTGCCGATCGACCTCGCCGCGCTCGCCGCGGGCGATGCGGAGGCCAGCGTGTGGGTCGGTCGCTCCGACGGTCTCATCCATCGCGTCCAGCTGAGCACGGCACCGGGGGGCGACGTCGCCAAGAGCGGCGGCCTGCTGGTCGATCTCAGCGTCGTCGCCGCCGACCCGGTAACGGTCGAGGCGCCGGCCGATGCCAAGCCGATCACGGATCTGCTGACGGGCGCGCTCGGCGATGCCTCTGGCCTGGGTGGCCTGGGCGACCTGCTGGGCGGCCTCGACCTCGGGGCACTGCTCGGAGGCGCTGGCGGCGCCGGCGGGTTTGATCTCGGTGAGCTCTTGGGCGGTGCGACGACCGGCGCTGCGGCGTGAGCGAGACGATCGTCGCCTGCGTGCAGATGCACGCGGACCGACCTGTCGCAGACAACATCGAGGTAGCCGAGCGGCTTGTCGCGCGGGCCGCGGCGCGTGGCGCGGAGGTCATCTCCCTGCCCGAGCGTTGGAACGGCACCGGCACGGATGACGTGATGATCGCGGCAGCTGAGTCGCTCGAGGGCGAGAGCGCGCAGGCGATGGCCGCGTGGGCGAAGCGGCACGGCGTGTGGCTGCACGGCGGATCGATCGGCGAAAACACGGAGCCTGGCGTGCGCGCCAGCAACACCACGCTGGTCTTCGACCCCGAGGGCAACCGCGTCTCCACGTACCGCAAGATCCACATGTTCGACATCGACGTGGAGGGGGCGGAGGCGCGCGAGTCGGCCGCCAACCGGCCCGGCGACCAACTCGTGCTGAGCGAGGTCGCCGGCTGGCCGGTGGGACTCACCATCTGCTACGACCTGCGCTTCCCCGAGCAGTACCGCGAACTCGCGCTTGCCGGTGCCGAGGCCTTCATGGTCCCGGCCGGCTTCACGATGGCGACGGGGCGCGACCACTGGGAGGTGCTGCTGCGGGCGCGGGCGATCGAGAACGCCGCGTACGTGATCGCTGCCAACCAGCACGGGTTCTGGGCCGGTAGTGCCCGCTACGCGCGATCGATGATCATCGATCCCTGGGGTGTGGTGCTGGCGAATGCCGGCGATGGCGAGACGATCTGCGTCGCGGCGATCGACCGCGCACGCGTCGCCGAGGTGCGGCGTCTGATCCCGGTCTTCAGCGCACGGCGTCCCGACGCCTATCGCTTCCAGTAGCACCAGCGGCGCGGAGTAGGCTGGGGTCATGGCGGCGCCCCGCGGCATCGTGTTCGACATGGAGGGCGTCCTCCACGTGGGCTACGAGCCGCTGCCCGGTGCGCGGGAGACGATCGCCGCGCTCGACGCGGCGGGTCTGCCGCACGTGATCCTGACGAACACGACGTCCAAGACGCGTGCGGACATCGCCGTGCGACTCGACGCGATGGGCATGCCGTACCCGGCCGAGCGCATCGTCACCGCAGGCTCCGCGACAGTCGCGTTCCTGCAACGGCGCCATCGCGGCAGGCGGGTGCTGCTGCTCGCCGAGTCGGGCGCCTTCGCGGAGGTTGCCGCCTGCGGTGGGCTGAACCTCGTGGACGACGGGCGCGAGGCCGAGGTGGTCTGCCTCGGCGGGCCCGACGAGTCGATCACGTACGCGCACCTGCAGGAGGCGTTCCGCGCTCTGATGGACGGCGCCGCGTTCGTCGCCATGCAGCGCAATCGCTGGTGGCCCACGCCCGCCGGCCCAGGGCTCGACGCCGGCGTGTTCGTCAAGGGGCTCGAGTACGCAAGCGGGCGGCGCGCCACCGTCATCGGCAAGCCGGCCGCGGGCGCCTATCGCGCCGCCCTGGCCGTGCTCGGCGTCAAGGCCGGCGACGCCATGATGGTCGGCGACGACCCGGTCGCCGACCTCGCCACCGCTCACCGCATCGGCATGCGGACGTGCCTCGTGCGCAGCGGCAAGGGGAGCACGTTCGCCTCGCCGTGGCCAACCGCCGACCTGGACCTTCCCGGCGTCGGCGAGCTGCCGTCCGCGCTCGGGTTCAGTTCCTGCTGAGTCAGGGCTCGGGCTCGTCCTCGGGGTGGAAGTCGAGGCCGTGGTCCTCGAAACGCCGCAGGTACGGGACCATGTAGTCGACGACGACATCGACGATGGCCTGGCCCTTCTCCGGTGTCGCGTGCTTCGGTGCGCCCGACGCGCCGTACTTCGTGAGCTCCTCGAACAGCCAGAACTCGCGCACGTGCGGATCCGTCGTCGGGACCTGGCCGCGGGCGTGCTCCATCTGCATCAGCTCGGGGAACAGCGCGAGGCCGAGCGACGTCTCCGCCTCGCCCGCGTGGCCCCAGCCGGCCCAGACGTCGAACGTGCCCTCGGCGATGCGCTGGTTGGTCACGACCCACCAGTCGATCGTCGCGATGCTCATCTCGGGGTGAGCGATCTTCGCGTCGCGCGCGGCGATCTCGATGGAGGGGATGTTGCCGTCGTGCGCGTTGAGCAGTAGGACGCGGTGAATGCCCCAGTGGTGCAGCGACTCGAGCAGGTCGGCGATGACGCGGGTCTGCGTCTCCGAGCTGAGGCTGAGCGCCATCGGGTGGTGCCGGTAGTGCCCGCTCATGCCGAGGAAGTTCGGCGGCAGCACGACCGTGCGCTCGAGCTGCTCGGCGATCTGCACCGCGAGCGCGTGGGAGGTGAACCCATCCGTGCCCATCGGCATGTGGTCGCCGTGGCTTTCGCATGCGCCTAGCGGGATGATCGCCGCCGTGAACCCCGCCGCGACGAACTCGCGCGTCGTCAAGAGCTCCATCTGCACCGTATCCATCTGCTTCTCCTCGGATCGCTGGGGCGAACGTAGCACCCCGCGGCGGTCAGAGTCCGGTCGGCGCTACAACTGCCCGAAGGCCGTGAGGATCGCGCGGCCCATCGCGACGCCGAGGGCGTACTGGTCGACGCGCAGGTGCTCGTCGGGCGCGTGGATGCGATCGTTGGGCAGTGCGCACCCGCTCAGCACCGTCGGCACGCCCTGCTTGGCGAGTGCCGTGACGAGCGGAATCGCGCCGCCGGAGCGCGTCACCGCGCACGGCATGCCGGTTGCCGCCTCGATCGCCTCGCGCGCCAGGCGGATGGCGGGCAACTCCGGATCGAACGCCGCGCCCTCGGCCATGCCGCGCACCGCGAACTCGAGGGTGGCACCCTCCGGGGCGCGGGAGTGCAGCAGATCCTGGATGGCCTGCCAGAAGGCCTGCGCGTCCTGGCCGCCGACGAGACGGAAGGAGACCGCGGCCGTGGCCTCGCAGGGCACGATCGTGCGGTTGGCCCCCGCGTCGCGACAGGTGATGGCGTTCACGTCGAAGGTCGGCATGGCGGTGGTGCGGCGGTAGTAGTCCGCCAGCGCTTCCGGCCCCTTCGGCGCGATGCCGGCGATCGCGAGTTCGCCAGCCGGATCGGGCAGCGTCGCCCACGCGGCCTCCTCGATTGGCGATGCGGGTGCGACGCCCGCCATCAGCGACTCGTGGAGGCGCCCGTCGGGGCCGGCCTCGAGGTCGCTGATGAGGCGGCTGAGGACGTGTGCGGCGTTGAGTGCGCCACCACCGTAGAGGCCCGAGTGGGCGTCGCGCTCGCCGGTGCGCACGGTGATCGTGCCGGTGATCACGCCACGGACGCCCGCCTCGATCGCGGCGTGTCCCGGGGCGACGAAGCCCGCGTCGAAGACCACGGCGGCGTCGTACGACCCGGCGGGCTGCTGCTCGATCCAGTCGATCACCGAGTGCCCGCCGACCTCCTCCTCGCCGTCGAGGACGATCGTCAGCTGCACCGGGAGCGCACCCTCGGCAGCGAGGCCCGCGGCGGCCGACAGCAGGGCGTGAAAGTTGCCCTTGTCGTCGCTGGCGCCGCGCGCGTAGAGCGCGCCGTCGCGGATCGTCGGCTCGAACGGCGGCGTGGTCCAGTCCTCGAGTGGGGCGACGGTCTGCACGTCGTAGTGGCCGTAGAGGAGGACGCGCGGCCCGGTGCCCGTCGAGGACGGCAGCTGGCCGACCACCAGCGGGTTGACCTGCGTCGGCACGAGCTCGGCGGTGCCGCCTGCCGCGACGATGCGATCACGCACCCACATGGCCGCAGCGGCGATGTCCTCGGGCGTACCGTCGCCCGACGAGATCGACGGAATGCGGAGGAACTCGCAGAGTTCCTCGATCAGCTCCTCGGTGGTGCGGGACATGGGGTGGCTCCGATGGGTGGGGCGGGGACGTAGGCTACGGCTCGCCGGTGATGGACGACCACGACGACCACGAGCAGGATAGTGCGCCGCCGCCCGCTGCGGTCGCGGGGCTCGAGCCTGTCACCGCAGCCTTCGCGGCGGCCGACGACGTCGGCCAGCTCGCGACCCGTCTGGGCTCGACGGCGATCGTCGCCGCACGGTGCGCCGAGGCCGTCCTGCCGCTGGTCGTGGCTGCGCTGCATGCGCGCCGCGCCGACGCGGACCGCCCGGCGCTGTCGGTCGTGGTCGCCGACGATGATCGGGCGCGCGAGCTCGCCGACGCCGTGCAGGCCTTTCTGCCCGGTGCACCCGTCGCCTACCTGCCGCACCGCGGCGTCGACTGGGGCTCCGGTCTCGCACCCGCACCGCATCTCGTCGGCGAGCGGGCGCACGCTCTCGCCGTCCTCGCGGAGGGCGGTGTCGTCGCTGTGTCGGCCGATGCCCTCGTGGAGCGTTTGCCGGGACGCGCGTCGCGACCAGCGGGCTTTCGTATCGCCAAGGGCGACGCGATCGATCGCGACGCGCTCGTCACCCGCCTCGTCGCGATGGGGTACGAACGCGTTGACGGCTCCGTCGACGAGCGCGGCCAGGTCTCGGTGCGTGGCGACCTTGTCGACGTCTTCCCGACGACGGGGCGCGAGCCGGTCCGCATCGACCTGTTCGGCGATGACGTCGAGCGGCTCTCGTCGTTCTCGACGCTGACGCAGCGCTCGTTGCGCGATATCGGTGCGATCACCATCCATCCGGCCAGCGACGGCGACACGGGCGATCTGAGCGAGCGCCTCGGCGATGAGGGGCCGCATCTCCCGGAGGGGCTCGTCGCGCTGGCACCCGAGCTGATCAGCGCGGGGCCGCTGCTCCTCTGGGATGCGCCCGAGATCCGCGCCGCGGGGCGCGAGCGCATCGAGGAGATCGCAGGTCCCGCCCGCCGTGCGTACCTGACGCACGAGCAGCTCGCGGAGACGCTCGACGGAGCGCATCGCCTCGACGTACTGCCAAGCGGGCAGCCCATCGTGTTCGAGGGGCATCCGCCGGCGCTCGCGGCGCGCGGCCTCGCGGAGATCGAACGCGCCCTCAAGGGACTCGCCGGGCGGGATCTCCGGGTCCTGCTCTCGTTCCCGCATGTCGGCGACGCCGAGCGCGCGATCCGGCAGTTGAAGCGTCTTGACGTCGAGTGGCTGGAGGAGGGCGACGCGCTGCCCGACGCGGCGGGCGTGTACGCCGTGGTCGCACCGCTGCGCCGCGGCATGGTGGCACCGACAGCGCGCATCGCCGTCATCACCGGGTCGTCGCTGTTCCGCTCGCGGCGTACTGCGCCAGCTCGTGGTGGACGCGCGATCTCGTCGTTCGGCGATCTGCGTCCGGGCGACGTCGTCGTCCACGAGGATCACGGCGTCGGCCGCTTCGAGCGCTTCGAGACGCGCACCGTCGGCGGCGTCACCCGCGACTACCTCGATCTCGCCTTCCGCGGCGAGGATCGCCTCTACCTCCCGCACGAGCAGATCTCGAAGCTGACGCGCTACGTCGGCGCCGACGGCAAGGAGCCGCAGCTCTCCAAGCTCGGGGGCAAGACGTGGCTGCAGATGAAGGCCCGTGCGCGGGTTGCCGTGCGCGAGATGGCCGGTGAGCTGCTCGCGCTCTACGCGCAGCGCCAGGCCGTCCCGGGCGTGTCGCACGACGAGCCGGGCGAGCTGCTGCGTCGCGTGGAGGAGGGCTTCGCCTACAGCGAGACCGACGACCAGGCGCGCGCGATCGAGGAGGTCATGGACGACCTCTCGCAGGATCGCCCGATGGATCGCCTGATCTGCGGCGACGTCGGCTTCGGCAAGACGGAGGTCGCGCTGCGCGCCGCGGTGCGCGTGGTCGAGTCGGGCAAGCAGGTGCTCCTGCTGGCGCCGACGACGATCCTCGCGCAGCAGCACGGCGCCACGTTCCGCAGCCGTCTGATGGATCTGCCGGTGCGCATCGAGGTCGTCTCGCGCATGCGCTCGGCGAAGGAGTCGAAGGAGGTCGTCGCCGACTTCCGCGACGGCAAGGTCGATCTGCTGATCGGCACGCACCGTGTGCTGTCGCGCGATGTCGTGCCGAACGACCTCGGTCTCGTCATCGTCGACGAGGAGCAGCGCTTCGGCGTGGCGCAGAAGGAGCTGTTGCGCCAGATGCGCACCGAGGTGGACGTGCTGGCGCTGTCCGCGACCCCGATCCCGCGCACGCTCCACATGTCGCTGGCCGGGCTGCGCGACATCTCTGTGATCGCGACGCCGCCGCGCGGCCGGCGCCCGATCCACACGCACGTCGGCGAGTACGACGACGAGCAGGTCGCTGGCGCTCTGCGCCGCGAGATCGAGCGCGGGGGGCAGGCGTTCTACCTGCACAACCGCGTGGAGACCATCGACGAGGCCGCGCAGCATCTCAACCAGCTCTGCCCGGAGCTGCGCATCGGCATCGGCCATGGCCAGATGACGGAGCGCCAGCTGGAGGACGTGATGGCGGCGTTCCTGCGCGGCGATCACGACGTGCTGGTAGCGACCACGATCATCGAATCGGGGCTCGACATTCCGACGGCGAACACGCTGATCGTCGACCGCGCCGACCTGCTCGGCCTGTCGCAGCTGTACCAGATCCGAGGGCGCGTCGGCCGCTCCGACGTCACCGCCCACGCCTACCTGCTGTATCCCGACGCAACCGAGCTGTCGGAGGAGGCCCGCGCCCGGCTGGCGGCGCTCGCCGACTACACCGAGCTCGGGTCCGGCTTCCGCGTCGCGATGCGCGACCTCGAGCTGCGGGGCGCCGGCAACCTGCTTGGCGACGAGCAGTCCGGCCACGTCGCGGCGATCGGCTTCGAGCTCTACTGCGATCTGCTCGCCGAGGCTGTCGCCGATCTGCAGGGCGTGGCGCCCGAGGCGATGGCACTCGGGCCGCGCATCGATCTCGCGCTCGACGCGTACGTGCCCGCCGACTATGTCGGTCTGGAGGCCGTCAAGATGGACGTGCACCGCCGCATCGCGCTGGCCGTGGAGATCGATCAGCTGCGCGACCTCGAGCTCGAGCTGGCCGATCGCTTCGGCCCGGTGCCGGATCCCGTGCAGAACCTGATCGGCATGCAGGAGCTGCGCCTCGCCGTGGCGCCGCTCGGCAACGTCGTCGTCCAGGTGGGCAAGGACGGTGCCCGGATCACCGGCACTCGCGTGTCGCTGGAGGAGGCGCGCACCCTGCGCGAGCGCCTCGACGGCATCATCGCGACCCCCGCGAAGGACGAGCTTCGACTGCCCGTCGCGCAGTCCGGATCACCTATCGATCGGGCGCGAGAACTGGCCGATGCTATTATCGGCCTGCGGTCGGAAGCGTCCTGAGGGGCGCTTTCATGCGACTCGCACCCGATCTGACCATCACCCTCGGAGCCACCTCTCCCATGCGCAAAGCCCTCTCGCTCGTCGTCCTGCTCGCCACCCTCGCGCTGGTCGTGACGGCCTGCGGTGGAGGCGATTCCGCGCCGGAGAAGCCGACCGTGCCGTCGGGCGCCGTCGCCGTCGTCGGCGACCAGGAGATCACGCAGGAGCAGTTCGACCAGCTCTACGACTCCGCCGTCAAGCAGGGCGAGGCGAACGGCCAGACGGCCCCGAAGAAGGACTCGGCCGAGGCGAAGACGCTCAAGCAGCAGGTCCTCCAGAGCCTCGTGCAAAACGCCGAGATCCAGCAGGAGGCCGAGGCCAAGGGCATCAAGGTGGACGACAAGAAGATCCAGGAGGATCTCAAGGCGTTCAAGGCCCAGTGCTGCCAGAACAAGCAGAAGGCGTACGACAAGTACCTCAAGGACCAGGGGCTGACCGAGGCGCAGCTGCTCGAGCAGTTCACGCTCCGCCAGCAGGCGCAGGCGCTCTACGACGACATCACCAAGAACGTCAAGGTGACCGACGAGGAGGCCCAGAAGCAGTACGACAAGGACAAGGCGACGAAGTTCACGACCGCTGAGTCCCGCAAGGTCGCGCACATCCTGCTCGACGTCGCACCGAAGGGGAAGGCCACCGCCGCCGACTGCGCGAAGGCGGAGGAGGTCCTCAAGGAGGTCGAGGCCAACCCGGGCGACTGGAAGGCCCTCGTCAAGAAGTACTCCGCGGATCCGGGGTCGAAGGACACCGGCGGCGAGTACACGATCACCAACGACGAGAACTGGGACGCCGACTTCCGCAAGGCCGCATTCGCGCTGAAGAACACGGGTGACATCACGGATCCGCCGGTCAAGTCGCAGTTCGGCTGCCACATCATCAAGGCGCTCGGCCCGGTCACGCCGGCCACCGTCCAGGCCTTCAAGGACGTCAAGCAGCAGATCATCGACGAGCTGTCGCAGACGAAGAAGAACGAGGCCGCCACGAAGTGGTTCGACGGCGTCCAGAAGGAGTACGCCGCCAAGTCGGCGTACGCCAAGGGCTACTCCCTGCCGCCGCAGCAGACGGCGACCGACGCCACCACCGCCGGGTAGGTGGCTGAGCGACGCGTCGTCGCGCTCGGCGGGGGAGACCCCGCCGGCGTGCCCGCGCTCGCCCTGGAGGAGCTCGTCGCGGCTGGTGCTGCCGACATCCGCTGCGAGACGCTTGTCGCGTTCTTGACTGAGCGTGGCGTCCGCCATGCCGCAGACGCGCCACTGATCGCCGTGGACGACCTGACGGCCTGGCGTCTGGTGCGCGCTGACGGCGCCCTCGACGTGGCGCTCGACCGCGAGGCGCTGGCCGCGCGCGCGACGGCCCAGGCCCTCGGGCGGCTGTGGGAGATCACCGTGCGGCTGCGCAGCGAGTGCCCGTGGGACCGCGAGCAGACGCCGGCGACGATCGTCCAGCACACGATCGAGGAGGCCTACGAGCTCGCCGACGTCGCGCTGGCCGGCCCGCCCGACGCGAAGCTCGTCGATGAGCTCGGCGACGTCCTGTTCCAATCCTTCATTCTCAGCGTGATGACGCGCGAGGTGGGCGCGGGCGATCTGTCCGACGTCGCCAGCGGCATCGGCGACAAGCTGGTGCGTCGCCATCCGCACGTGTACGGCGAAGTCGAGGTAGACGGCACCGACGACGTGCTGCGCAACTGGGAGGGCATCAAGCGGGAGCAGGAGGGACGCGAGGGGATCTTCCACGACATCCCCGCGTCGCTGCCGACGCTGCTGCAGGCGCTCAAGACGCAGAAGCGGGCGGCGGCGATCGGCTTCGACTGGTCGGGGTGGAGCGGAGCAGAGGCCGCAACGCGTGAGGAGCTCGACGAGCTCGTCGAGGCGCTCGCCGCCCACCCCCCGCACGGCCCCGCGCCAGCGGACGAGGTGCGTGACGAGGCGGGCGACGTCCTGTTCGCCGCCGTCAACCTGCTGCGCCTCGTCAAGGTCGACCCCGAGACGGCGCTGCGCGGTGCCGCCGGACGCTTCCGCGCGCGCGTCGAAGAGGCCGAGCGCATCGCCGACGAGAAGGGGTTCGCGTTCGCGGACCTCTCGCTCGAGGAGCAGGAGCGTTACTATCGCGCCGCGAAGGAGCGGCTCGCCCGTTCACCCCGAGAAGGAGCACGATGAGCGTCATCACCTCGATCCACGGCCGCCAGATCCTCGACTCGCGCGGCAACCCGACCGTCGAGGTCGACGTCGTCCTCGAGGGCG
>CAINDT010000016.1 GCA_903847495.1 uncultured Actinomycetes bacterium | reverse complement strand
TGAACGGTGAGCACTACGTTACTCGCGGCTGTCACGTCTTCAGCATCAAATGGGGCAAGGCCCACACCTTTGATGTGTACGAAGACACGCAGGTCGTTACCGCTGGGCTCCTCCAGCAGGCCGAATCGGGGATCGCGGAAGCCATCGCACCGATGATCGAGAGCTAAGCGTCTGACATTGAGGACCGCTGATGGTCGCCGCACGGTGGGGCTTGAAAGCCTCAGAGCACGTTGACGGCGCGCGCCGTCACGAGCACCACAAGCAGCAGCGACGAGCCGGCCTGCACCATCATCAGGCCCTTGGCCCAGTGCGACAGCGGCATCACATCCGTGGCGGAGAACGCCGTCCCGTTCGAGAACGAGAAGTAGATGTAGTCGAGCAGGCGCGGGTGCCAGCCGGGCGGCGCGAGCGCCGGGGTCCCCATCTGCGGGAACTGGAAGTCGGGGAAGCGCGCGAGCGACGCGTCGTCGCGCGCCGCGGCACGGTTGCCCGGACCGCCGCGATCGAGTTCCCAATACCAGAGGCCGAAGACGATCACGTTGGTCAGCCAGATGACCGCTGCGGAGAGGATCAGCTCGCGCCCCGTCATCGGCTGGTTCTTCGAGAGCAGCGCCTCGATCAGGCGGACCAAGTCGTAGGCGTTCGAGATCGTGATCGCGGCGATGACGACCATCACGAGCGCCCGCTGCCAGCGCGCCACGGCCGCATGCCGGCTGGGCACGAACACCACCAGCAGCGCGATCAGGATGACGACGAGGACGATCATCAGCATCGCAGGCACTGGCCGGAAGTGTCCGGGGAGCAGCCAGTAGAGCGCGAAGGAGATCACCACGAGCGCTGCGGCGGGCAGCGTCGACTCGCGACTGGCACTTGCCGGGGGACGCGGAAACGGGCGGAACGGCACGGCATCACCGTACCGCCGTGCCCGGCTGTGCCGGAGCGAGGTGGCGACGTAACGGCTGTATCATCCGCGCCATGCGCCGCGTCCTGATTCTCACAGCCGTCCTGATCGCTCTGCTCACCTGCGCGTCTTCGGCGATGGCCGCGGAGATCCCGTTCCAGAAGGTCTTCAGCGAGAACATCAACGGCAACATCGCGATTGCAGCCAACGGCAGCGTCCAGTGCGACGCGACGCAGGCGCAGTGCGCCGAGGCGCTCTACCGCAAGGGCAAGCTGCTCAACAACAACGACTGGGCGATGCAGTACGTCGACATCGATGAGGACCCGACGTCGTTCTCATCGTCGTCAAGCGTGCTCGACCTGCCGGTCGGCGCGCGGGTCCTGTACGCCGGGCTCTACTGGGGCGGCTACACCGCGCATGCGGGCCGCGGCGCCGTCGGACTGCGGGAGGGCAACGGCGACTATGTGTCCATCAAGGCCTCGGAACTCGGTACGTTCGGCGCTAGCGGTCAGGCCTACGGCGGGTCTGCCGACGTCACCGACTACGTGCGGGAGCATGGTCGCGGCACGTACTGGGTATCGAACATCCGCACGAACGTCGGCAACAAGGATGTCCACGCCGGCTGGAGCCTCGTCGTCGCGTACGCCAATCCGGCGGATCCGCCGCGCAACCTCTCGATCTTCGATGGGTACCTCGCCGTCGAGTCGGGCAAGGCCTCGGTGACCGCCGACGTCAATGGCTTCCTCACGCCCAAGACCGGGCCGGTGCGCACGGCTGTCGGTGCGGTGGCCTGGGAGGGCGACCTCAACCTGACCGGCGACCAGATGCTGCTCAACGGCAGGCAGCTGTCGAACAATGCCAACCCGGCGAACAACGTCTTCAATTCGTCGATCTCGACGTTCGGGTCGTTCACGAATACCCGGCTGCCGGCGTATACGAATCTGTTCGGCGTGGATGCCGACATCTTCGGAGCCGACGCCACGTACCTCCCAAATAACTCCAGCAGCGCGAAGGTGCAGGTGCTGACGAACAGCGATCGCATCCTGCTATCCACGCTGACGTTCGCGACTGAGCTCTACGCACCGAACCTCGAGACGCGCAAGGACGTGAACGACCTCAACGGTGGCGCGGTCGAGCCCGGCGACGTCTTGGAGTACGTGATCGAGACCAGGAACACGGGCAGCGACGATGCCGTTGACCTCGTGCTGACCGATGACATCCCGCCACACACCGCGTACATCGATGGTTCGGCCGAGGCCACGAATGGCGTTGCGGGGGAGGTCCGCGGCATCGTCAAGGGATGGCTCGGTACCGGTGCGGCCGCGCACAACGGTGGCACGCTGGCACCCGGGGAGTCCGCCAGCGTCACGTTCCGAGTCCGGGTCGACGAGAGCGCACCTGATGCGACGCATATTCCCAACACCGTCAACGTCGTCGGTACCGCGCCGACGATCCGCAGCCGCATGACGAACTACTCCAACACAGAGTCCGTTGTCGTGGGCAAAGTGGGCGAGGATTCGACCGGCGGGCCCGACGGGGACAAGTCGCCCGACCCTGTCATCAACAGTGGTGAGACGGCCACGGGTGCAACCTCCACGACCACGAGCCTTGGCGTGACGATCACGCCGTCGAAGAAGCGTCCCCGTGCCGGCACGCGCTTCACGTACACCGTCCGTACCGTCAACACCGGTGCGGACCTGTCGGCCGAGGGGGTCGAGACGTGCGTGCCGCTGCCCGCCCAGGTTGTCGTGACGAAGACCTTCGGCGGCGTAGTCAAGGACGGGAGGGTCTGCTGGGCGACCGGCGCGATCACGCCCGGTGCCGTGGCGGGCCATCGCCTGCAGGTGCGCGTCAGCAGTTTCGCCAGCGGCGCGGTTGTGATCGCGCCCGCTTCCGCTGTCGCGGACAACGCCAAGCGGGCGCGTGCCGCATCCCGCGTGGTTGTTCCACGCGATGGCATCACACCGTTCGTGCCGACCCCGGTCACGGGCTAGTCGCCTTGTCGTGCCATGTGAGCGGCGCCGGGGTAGCGCCTGCCGACCTGAGCCTCCGAGTCCGAGCGACGGATCAGTGCGCACAACCCCGCCATCGCTCCGGACGCCTCGCGCGTGGCCATCGGCAGAACAGCCTGTGGAGCCGCGACCGGCACCCGTGTCGGGGGTAGCCCCGCTGCGGGTGGCGGCAGGTCGCGGAATGCGCGGATCCACGGTACGTTGAGCGCATGAGGCCGGTGGTGGTGATGCGCGAACGGGAGCGACAGCATGTGATCGCCACGGTCGGGAGGCGTCTGGTCCCGCTGCTCGCGGCGCTCGGCGTGCTCGTCTGCGCCGGTACCGCCGCTGGTGCGTCGGGCGATGCATTCCGGCCGGCCGGCATCACCGCAGCTGATACGGCGGTCGATGCCGCCACCGCGCTCGTCGAGCAGCGCCCGACGCGCGTGGACGGCGCGGACGTCGACGAGCTCGTTGTCGCCGGGCAGGCCCGTGGTGCCGGTGGTACGACGATCGTGCGCTTCGACCAGGAGCTCCACGGTGTACCGGTGCTCGGCGGCGAGGTCGTCGTCACGGTTGATGCGCGGCGTCGTGTGCTGGCCGCAGACGGTGAGGTCTTCGACGGCACATCTCCTGCGTTCGGTCCCTCCGTCAGCGCATCCGAGGCGCAGCGATCGGCGCGCGTCGCCCTTGGTAAGGGCCTGGGTGAGGACCTCCGCGTCTCCGAGCCGACCCTCGTGATCTACGACGCGCGGATCGTCGGCGGGCCCGGCCCGGTCGAGCCGGTGCTGGCGTGGGACTTCGAGGTGACGAACGGTGCCGATCTGCGTCGTCGCGTGTTCGTCGATGCGACGACGGGCTACATCGTCCAG
>CAINDT010000015.1 GCA_903847495.1 uncultured Actinomycetes bacterium | reverse complement strand
TCGAGGCGGCGATCCTCAACAACATCTCCGACATGGACTACCTGATGACGCCGTTCGAGGCGGGCCTCGAGATGTTCGTCGACCTCGAGCGCGAGGACGAGTACTTCGGCAAGGAGGCGCTGCTCAAGGCCGATCGTCGCACGCGCATGTACGGCATCAAGTGCGCGACGGCCGAGCCGCTGATCGGCGGCCACGTCGAGCGCGACGGCCAGGAGATCGGTGTCATCACCGCCTCTGCGTGGAGTCCCTACCTCGAGTGCGGCGTGGCGTACGTGAAGCTGCACAGCGCCGATCTCGTCGAGCCGCGCGCCGGCAAGGTCGTCGGCTTCGATCTGCAGCTCCACGACTGCGAACTAATCGACCTGCCGTTCTACGACGCAGAGAAGAAGATCCCGCGCGGGCTCGAGATCGCGGACGTCTGAGGCTGTGCACCGGGGGCGGGCTCAGGCTCGTCCCCGGCACGATCTGCGGACCGGGCCCAACTTCTGCGAGGCGGCTACTCTGCGTTGCGGTTCGGCAGCGACGGCTCGACGCGGAGGATCTTGGCGGCCCAGACGGGCATCCACCAGTTCCAGTTGCCAAAGAGCGACACCAGCGCGGGTACGAGAAGTGCGCGGATGAGTGTGGCATCCAGCAGGATGCCGGCTGCCAAACCGGTTGCGAAGATCCGTACTGCGGTTTCTGGCGTGGCGCCAAGTGCCACGAAGGCCAGGAAGAGGATCAGTGCCGCGCTGGTGACGAGCCGGCCGGTGCGCCCGATGCCCGTCACGATGGCCTTCGTGTTCGAGCCGGTGGCGTCGTACTCCTCGCGCATCCGCGCCAGGATGAAGACCTCGTAATCCATCGAGAGGCCATAGAGGAACGCAAAGACCATCAGTGGGAGCCATGAGGTGATGGCGCCGGTCGCCTCGATCCCCCAGACCGGCTCCGACAGGTTGCCCTGCTGCCACGCCCAGACCATGATCCCCCAGGCTGCGCCGACGGAGCAGAGGTTAAGAATGATGGCCTTCAGCGGGAGCAGCAACGATCGGAATTCGCGGGCCAGGAAGATGAACGTGATGATGCCGATCATCAGCAGCATCAGCGGGAACGACCCGTAGACCGCGCTGATGAAGTCGTCATTCTGTGGACCCGCGCCCCCGACCTGCGGGGCTGGCTCGAGCTCCTCAGCGGCAGCGCGCACGCGATCGATCGTCGCCCGCCCCTCTGGTGTAGCGCCGTCGTTCTGCGGTATCACCTCGATCAGCGTTGTGTCGCCTGCCTGCCAGCCGACTGCCGTCGGCGCAACGGCGAGCCTGACGCCCTCGACGGCGGCGAGCGCCTGCGCGGTCGCCGCGGCCGTATCGGCCGAGGCGATTACCTCCATCGGCGTGACGGCGCCGTCGCCAATACCCGAGGTCTGCAACGCGAGGAGGGCATCGCGTGGTGGTCCAGACGACGTCAGTGAGGTGGCAGCGGGCTCCCCGATGACGATCTGCGACGCGGGCACGAGCAGCGTCGCGAGGATCGCAATGCCAACGATCGCAGCGATCCAGCGTCGCCGCACGACGAGTTCAGCCCAGCGTGTCCAGCCGCGACTCGCGGTGTCTTCCTTTCGGATACGCGGCCATTCAAAGCGCGGGCCAATGGTGGCGAGCACGACGGGCAGCAGCGTGATCGACACCAGCACGCTGATCGTCGGAATCAGCATGCCCGCATACCCGATGCTGCGCAGGAATGGCACAGGCAGGATCACCAACGCGAGCAGTCCGATCGCCACGGTGATGCCGGAGACGACAACGGCTCGTCCGGCCGTCTTCATCGCCTGCACGATGGCCTCGTCACCCTCGGCACCGAGCGCGCGCTCCTCTCGCCACCGCGTGACGATCAGGAGGGCGTAATCGATCGCGACGCCGAGCCCGATCAACCCGACGAGGAACTGCACGATGATCGACACGTCCGTGAGGCGCGCGAGGATGCCCAGCACGAGGAACGTGGAGGGGATCGCGACGAGCGCGACCATCAGCGGCGCCAGCGCCAGGAACGATGCGAACACGAAGATCAGGACCGCGAGCGCGCCGAGGCCACCGAAGAGGACCTCGATCAGCAGGCTCGGGCCTTCGCCACCACCGCTCTCGCCGGTCAGCATCGGAATGCCGGTCAGCTCAATTGGCGCGCCAGCGACCGTGGCGTCCGCGACGGCTGCCTCGATCGCCGGCAGCGCGACGGGTGCCTCACTAAAGCCGCCGGCGGCCGGGCCGTACACGTACGCGAACGTGGTTCTGCCGTCCTCGCTGATGAATCGCGGATCCTGCGTGTCGGGGTAGCCGACGACGCGGAGGTTCGGTGCCGATTGCACGACGGCATCGAGCACGCTCTGCAGCTCGGCGCTCGTTGTGGCGTCGCTGATCTTTGCACCCTCTGGGACCGTGGTGACGAGCACGACGGGCGGCATCTCGCCGCCATTGCCGTAGTCCTCGACGATCGCCTCGTTCGCTGCGAACGCCGGCTTGTCGGGTACAGCGAACTCCTGCGAAAGCACGTCGGTGATGCCCGCTGCGCTGACCATGCCGCCACCGAGCGACAGCAACCAGAACACCACGACGATCAGGCGGTGGCGAAGCACCCACCGGGTCAGGCGTTCCATCTACGACTCCTTCAGCGGGGGCACGTGAAGGGTTTCGCACGTCGAAGGTGCACGGATCAGGTGCGGGTTGGATGCAGTGCTGGTTCCAAGCTCGGGCGGCTTTTCCGTCGTCTGGGGGGCGGTTTGGTTAGCGCTGGGCGAGGGCGTTTCTCTGGTGCATGGGTAGTGTCCGCGTCTTCTTGGTGGCCGCTCGGACCTTGATTGTCTTGGTCGCGGGCGTGCCGGTGACGCCGTTCTGGACGGGTGTGATGCTGACGAGCCAGGTACCGGCCTTCTGCAGGCGAATGCTGCACTTGGCGGTGCGCTTCTCGGTTTTCTTGCTGGTGGCGTTGATTGTGTGGGTCGTGTTGGTGGCTGCGAGGTCGGCAGCGGCTACCCCGTCACAGCGCTGATTGTCGAGCTGCGCGCGATGATGCGCAGCGACGTTGCCGCTGTCAGGCCCCCGCCTTCGACGGCGATTCGCACCGATCCGGTTCGGGCGGCGGCGCTGATCCCGATGACCACGGTGCGCGTGGCCGTGGAGTTGGCCGGCACGCGAATGCGGATCGGCGCCGGGAGGGTGAGGCCACGACGTCGACTCGTGGAGAGCGTCACCGGCAGCACCGCCGCGGTCTCGCTCGTGTTCCTGACGGAGATCGTCAGGCGGGCCGACGACCCGGCGACGATCGCGCGGGGTGCGAGCGGTCGGAGGCGAAGCCGAGACAGGCCGGCCTGGGTCGAGGACGATGTGGGCGTCGCAGCGCCCACGGCATCGCCGGCAGGGTTGGGACGTGCCGGGTCCAGTCCGCAGGTCGTGATGTCGGCGCACGTCGGTGCGGCTCCTGCGAGCGGTGCGACGTAGAGATCGTTGAGCGCGCGCACGGCACCGTTCACATCGCCGTACTCGTAGTAGTCGACCATCACGATCGACGGCAGGACGCCGTGTCGCGTGGCGCAGGTGCGAGCCCGGTTCACGATCGCACTGCGTTGGTTGACGATCGCAGCGGCGGCCCGCAGTCCGGACGTGGCGGGCGTGATGAAGTGCTGCATCAGGAGGATGCGGCCCCGCGCAGCCGCACTCCGGGCCGTCGGACGGCAGCTGTTCCAGAGGTTGGCGGGGCTGGTCAGTTCGCTGGGGAAGCGGAACGAGTACTCGGTGTCGCGCCCGACCGTGGTGAGACGGTGGAACCACGGGTAGGTGCTGGACTGGTTCTCGGCG
>CAINDT010000014.1 GCA_903847495.1 uncultured Actinomycetes bacterium | reverse complement strand
CCTCCACAACACGAGCGGCAACGTCTGGGAGTGGACGCGTGACCGCTTCAACCCCGCCGCAAACGACGACGTGATGGCGATCCGCGGCGGCTCGTTCCTCTGCCACCGCTCGTACTGCGACCGCTACCGCGTCGCAGCGCGGACCGGCAACACCGCCGAGAGCTCCACGGGCCACCAGGGCTTCCGCTGCGCGTGGAGCCCCGACGTCCCTCCTGCAGTCGCGCTCGTCGACGGCGGCGAGACCGAGGCCGCACCCGGCTGCTGCGCGCCGCAGCGTTCCACGTAGGCAGCCCGGTACCCTCGCCCTGATGCACGATCCCAACGCCATGCCCGGCCAGCCGCTCGATCTCGATGACGCCGCCCGTGAGTCGGCGATGCTGCGCTGGGCGCTGACCGGTGCCTCGCAGGACGGCGACGCGGCCAGCGCGATCTACGGCACGATCCTCGCCGCCTCGATCCTGATCGCCTCGGCCGGCAGCTCGGCCGTCGTCTTCCTGAGCGTGATCGGATCGGGCATCGTCTTCTGGCTCGCGCACGCTCACGTGGCGCTCGTCCGCCGCGTCGTGCGGAGCGGCGAGCACATCGACAGGCGCAAGGTCCGCGACACGCTGGTCGAGGAATGGCCGCTGGTGCAATCGAGCCTCTCCCCCGCTGCGCCGCTGATCCTCGCGATGCTCGGCATCATCAGCGAGGGGCTCGCCACCGAGATCGGCATCGGCATCTGCTTCGTGGGACTCGTCGCCTGGGGGCTTGTCGTCTCCCGAGCCGCCCGGCTGTCACGCCGCCAGGCCACGCTCACCGTCGGCATCAACGTCGCTCTCGGACTGATCCTCGTGATCTTCAAGAGCCTGCTGCACTGACGCGCGCCTGATGCGACAGCCGGCCGACCGGCGGCTCAGAGGATCGCGGACCCGTCGCTCGCGCCGCCCTCGTAGACCACGTTGGCGCGGCCGACGATCAGCGGATCGAGCGAGCCGATGCGACCGAGATCCTTGTTGGCGTACGGCAGTCGGTGCAGGACGTAGCGCATCGCGTTGAGGCGCGCGCGCTTCTTGCAGTCCGACTTGACGACCACCCACGGCGCCTCGGCGGTATCCGTGTGGAGGAACATCGCCTCCTTGGCCTCCGTGTACTCGTCCCACTTGTCGAGCGACTCGAGATCGATCGGCGACAGCTTCCACTGCTTGAGCGGGTGCCGCTCGCGCTCGGCGAAACGCCGTTGCTGCTCTTCTTGGCTGACGGAGAACCAGAACTTGACGAGATGCACACCGCTATGGACGAGGTGTCGTTCGAACTCGGGGGCCTGCACCATGAACTCGTCGTACTCCTTGTCCGTGCAGAAGCCCATCACGCGCTCGACGCCCGCGCGGTTGTACCAGGAGCGATCGAACAGCACGATCTCGCCGCGCGTCGGCAGGTGCTGCACGTAGCGCTGGAAGTACCACTGCCCGCGTTCCTCGTCGGTCGGCTTCTCGAGCGCAACGACGCGCGACCCGCGCGGATTGAGATGCTCGGTGAAGCGCTTGATCGAGCCGCCCTTGCCCGCCGCATCGCGCCCTTCGAACAGGATCACGATGCGCTGACCCGTCTCTTTCGCCCACGCCTGCAGCTTCAACAACTCGACCTGCAGGCGGTACTTCTCCTGCTCGTACGTCTTGCGCGCCATCAGGTTCGCGTACGGATACACCGCCTCGCGCCAGCCTTCGACCAAGACGTCATCGGGGTGCACCGGCGGGGTGCCGTAGACGAGATCGCCGTGCTCCGCGAGCGCGTCCCCGAGCATGGCGACATCATCCGGCGAGGCCTCAGCCGTCATGGCCTGCAGCCAACGCGCCACCGCAGCGACGTCATCGGGACCCGCATCCGTGAGGACATCGCGTACGGCGCTCACGAGTTGCGCCTGCGCGCCGTCAAGCGCCTCCGCCGCCTCGAACTCGGCGATCGCCGCCTTGTCGAGCTTCGGCGCCACATCTCCGTGCTTCGTCTTCCGGCTCATGCCTTCAGCCTACCGCCGGTTTGCCGTCCAGCCGCGCGGAACGACCACATGTCCGTCGCGATGGGCGGGTACCCTGCGTGTATGCGCCGACTGCCAATCATCCTCACCGCCCTCGCCCTCCTCGCCGCGCTCGCCCCGCTCGCCGGTGCGCAGCAGTCGTCGAAGCTGACGGGCGGCATCACGCTCAAGCCGCTCGCCAACGGCAATCTCTGGAAGACGGGCGTGCTCTATCAGGCGACGATGTACGCGCAGGGCGGCAAGGCCACGACCGTCAAGGTCGAGGACATCCACGTGCCCGGGCAGCAGGTGCTCGGCGAGCCGACGCTCACGACGTACGCCTGCGAGCTGACCTCGAAGACGATCTCGCCCGCCGTGCGGGCAGACAACAGCAACGGCACCGCGACCTGCGTGCAGCTCGGCACCCGCAACGTGCGCCAGGGCCAGACCGTCAAGCTGGCCGTGCCGCTCGCACACGTCGGCAAGTACCTCGCGATCCAGGAGACCGCGCCGCTCCAGAAGGGCAACGCCACCGTCACCGGCATCACCTGGGTCGAGACCGCGATCTACCCGATGAATCCGGTCGCCGCTGGCGCACCGACCGCGACTTCGCCGATCTACGCCGGCGCGCCGATCTCCTACCTGCCGCTGCCGTGGACCGTCGCGCCCGCCACGACTCAGCTCGCGTTCGCAAGCGAGGCGTGGATCTGCCCCGACAAGGTCGGCAACACGAACGCTGCGCCGCTCTCGACGCTCGGGTGCAACCGCGCATTCCGCAACCTCAACACGACGACGACCGCGACGACATTCACGCTCGGCGGTCGCGTCCACAAGGAGCAGACGGAGTACCAGTACCTGTACCTCGTGGGCTTCTCCACCATCGAGCCCGACGGCAACCTGCCGCCACAGACGTACGAGATCCGCTCGAAGGCGACCGTCATCAAGCCGCTGCCGGCACCCGACCCGGTCTACGCGGTCAGCGGCACGACGATCACCGCAACGCTCGCCCCGATGGCTGGCGTCGAGTACCGCATCAGCGCGATCCGCCAGAGCACGGGCCGGCAGTTCGCCGCAAAGTGCCTCGGCGACTCGGCACAGGTCGTCTGCACCGTCAACGTGCTGAGCGGACAGTGGAACGTCAGCGTCACGCCGACCGGCAAGCAGGCCGTCGGCACCTCGGCGAAGACCACCCT
>CAINDT010000013.1 GCA_903847495.1 uncultured Actinomycetes bacterium | reverse complement strand
GCACCCGACGGTCATCGTGTACATGCGCTGCGCACTGAGTCGGCGCGGCGGGTAGCACATGGGCAGTACCGCGTCGGCGTTTGCCTTGATCTCCGTCCAGGGGAAGATCGGCCAGTAGTTGTTGGTCGGATTCGGCGTGATTGCACCGATCGGCGTCTTCGGATAGTTCGCGCGCAGCCACGCCATCAGTGCCCCGGCCCGCTGCGATCGCAGCTTCGGGTTCTTGACGTACGTGGCCTCGATATCGACCGCGACGCCATCGACCGCCTCGGTGCCGCCGATCGCAAGCGCGGCGACGAGCCGACGCTGGTCGACCTTCGGCTTCTGGAAGCCAGGGAGGTACCACGGGACGACACGGATGCCCGCAGCGTGGGCGAGGACGACGAGCTGCTTGAGCGGGGCCGGATTGACGACGTCGACCTTGCTCTTGGCGTTGGCCGTCTCGACGTAGATGACGGAGACGCCCTGCTGCTGAGCGGTGGCAACCACGGTGGCCGGGTTCTTCTCGAGCGCATCCCAGATGTCGATCCAGACGCCGGTGCCAGAGAAGACCGCTGCGCGGGCAGGCTCCGCACCAGCCGTGGGCGCAAGCATCCCGAGGGCGAGTGCGACGAGGGCCAGCAGCGGGACGAGGCGACGCATGGCTCGCATCCTACGTGCCGTTCGGGATGCCTACACGCCGAGATGATCGGCGAGCGAGCGGGCGGCCTGCGCGGCCTCGACCTTGGGGTCGACTGCCTGCTGCTGCGACTCGGCGTACGCCAAGAGCGCCTTGCGGGCGCGGTTGCTGTGGTGCAGCAGAAGGCGTGCGAGCTCCTCACCGTCCTCCGCGCGGATCGCCGCAATCATCTGGTGGTGCTCGGACTGGGCGTGGTCCTGCTCGCTCAGCACGCTCACCGCGACGCGCGAGTACGAGTCCATCAGCGTGAGCACACGCCCGGCGGCATCGGCGAAGTAGGGTAGCCCGGAGAGCCGGTGCAGCTCCTGGTGGAAGGCGTAGTTGCGGTCGGACCACGTCTCGGGATCGAGGTCGTCCATCGCGTCCACGAGTCCGCTCAGCAGTTCGACATCAGACACGCTGGCGTTCGCCACGATGCTCGGCGCCATGTGCGCCTCGAGCAGGGCGCGCAGCGTCCACACCTCGTCGACCTCGTGCGGGGCGAGTTCGGTCACCCGCGCGCCGCCGTCGTCGGCGAACGTCACGAGCCCCTCGGCCGCGAGTGCGTGGAGCGCCTCGCGCACGGGAATGCGGCTGACGCCCATGGCCTCGGCGATCGAGGCCTGGATCAGCGGCTGTCCCGGGGCCAGCAGGCCCTGTCGGATGCCCTCGCGCAGGACGTCGGCGATCGCCGGCTTGGCTCCCGCACGCGTGGTCTCGGCCTTGGCGTTCATCACGAGCGATCGTACATGGCTGCGGTCGAAATCGGTCACTTGCAATCTAGTGTATACACTGTATGCTCTCGCAGCAAGAGCTGCCCTTCCGGCAGCGGGACGCAGGAGAGCACCCACCGTGAAGCGCATTGGAGTAGACGTCGGCGGCACCTTCACCGACCTGATCCTCGTGGATGAGGAGGCAGGCCGGATCACCGTTGACAAGGTTCCGTCCACCCCCGACGATCCCGCCCGCGGCGTGGTCGAGGGCATCAACCGCCTCTGCGAGAAGGCCGGCGTGCAGCTGTCGGAGATCGACAACCTCCTGCACGGCACGACCGTCGCCACCAACATCGCGCTGACGCACCAGGGCGCATCGGTCGGTCTGATCACCACCGAGGGCTTCCGCGACATCCTCCACATCGCGCGGCACAAGAAGCCGCTCAACTTCTCGATCCAGCAGGACCTGCCGTGGCAGGCCCGCCCGCTCGTCAAGCGCCGCCACCGCCGCGTCGTCGCCGAGCGCGTGACCGCCCCGCACGGCGAGATCGTCACGCCGCTCGATGAGGACGCCGTCCGCCGCGAGGTGCGCCTGCTCAAGGAGTCGGGGGTCGAGGCCGT
>CAINDT010000012.1 GCA_903847495.1 uncultured Actinomycetes bacterium | reverse complement strand
GCCGGTGATCCTCGACGAGTCCGCGCAGGAGGCCCGCGATGTCCCGCATTGCGCGATGCTCGGCGACGGCGTCAACATCAAGCTGTCGAAGACCGGTGGCATCCGCGGCGGGTTCTCGCTGGCGCGCGCCGCACGGGCGCACGGCCTCGCCGTGATGATCGGATGCATGATCGAGTCCGAGCTCGGCATCGGGCAGGGAACGCAGATCGCGTCGCTGTGCGACCACGTGGATCTGGATGGGCACCTGCTGATCGACGACGGGCCGTACCGAGGCCTCGGGTTCGTCGACGGCGTCGTCACGGTCTCGCAGGGACCGGGAATCGGAGTAGAGAAGGCATGAGCGAGCAGCTGGCAATCCTGGCCGAGGGCCTGTGGGCAGAGTCCGACGCGAAGACGGGCCATGGCGTGCTGCGCTTCGGTAGCGACCGCGAGGTCGTCTGCGTCGTCGACAGCACGCAGGCGGGCAAGACGAGTGCCGCGGTCGTGCCGTTTGCGCGTCGCGACGTGCCGATTGTCGCCGACGTCGATGCCGCGCACGCCGCGGGTGCGACGTGCGCGCTGATCGGCGTGGCACCAGCCGGAGGCAAGCTGACCGACGCCTGGAAGGCGCAGTTGCTGCGCGCCATGGAGCTCGGCATGGACGTCGAGGCCGGTCTACATACGCTGCTCAACGATGATCCCGTGCTGGTGGCTGCGGCCGCCGAGCACGGCGTACAACTGCGCGATCTCCGCACCTCGCCGAAGGGCCTGACGATTCCGCGCCGCGATCTCTCGCGCAAGGCGGACGTCCGCGTCGTGCACACCGTCGGCACCGACTGCGCGATCGGCAAGATGTCGACCGCGCTGGAGCTGACCGACGCGGCGTGCGCGCGCGGCCGCAACGGCGTGTTCGTGGCGACGGGCCAGACCGGCATCGCCATCACGGGGTGGGGGATCGCCGTGGATCACGTGATCTCCGACTACGTCAACGGCGCCGCCGAGTCGCTGATCGACCAGGGCGGCGAGCGGGGCGACCTGCTGTTTCTCGAGGGACAGGGATCCCTGCTGCATCCGGGCTACAGCGCCGTCACGCAGGGGCTCCTGCACGGCTCACAGCCGGACGTCCTGGTCCTGCAGCATCTGGCGGGCCAGACGCACAACGACGACTACCCGTCGCGCCCGATTCCGCCGCTCAAGGACGTGATCGCGCTGTACGAGCTGTCGTCCAGCGCGGTGCGCCCGGCCAAGGTGGCGGCGATCGCGCTCAACACGAAGCACCTCGATGATGCGGCTGCCCAGCAGGCGATCGCGGCTGCCGAGGCCGAGACCGGGCTGGTCGCCGACGACGTCGTGCGTAACGGACCCGACCGCCTGCTCGACGCAGTGTTGGACGCCGTCGACGCGCTGTGACCGAACCGTTACGCCAGATCGCTTGACGCGAACACCTGTTCGGACTACTGTTCCGAACATATGTTCGATATCCGCATACTCCGCTCGGTGGGCCTGCTGCTCGCCATCCTGTCCCTCGTCCTCGTGATCGGCCTGCGCACCGCGCCAGACAGCCAAGGCGGCCAGGAGCCGCAGACCTACATCGTCCAGCCGGGCGACTCGCTGTGGACCATCGCCGAGCAGACCGACGACGGCGATCCGCGCGACGCGGTGGGGAGGATCAAGGAGCTGAACCACCTCAGCGGCTCCACGATTCAGGCGGGTCAGACGCTGCTGCTGCCCGCCGCCTGACCGTTTCGGGCACGCCCGCCGGTCCGGCGAATGTTGCCGTTCTGTTCACGTCATCAGCGTTTGCGCCCACGAATATGGGCAATTCGTTAGGACTCCGGCAGGATTCCCGACGCGGGGTAGCGGTGGCGGCGGGAGCAGGGAATCCTCCAAGCATCATGACTGCCACAGCAGAGCCCAAGACCACCACGCGCCCCGCCCGCAACCTCCGCCTCGTCGAGCCCGACGCCGTCTTCGACGCGCCGGCCGCCGTCGAGAAGATCGACGACTCGTTCGACGAGACGCCCGAGGTCGACCTGCTCTTCACGTACGTCCGCCAGATCGGCGACGGGCGTCTGCTGACGGCCGCGGAGGAGGCCTCGCTCGCACGCCGCAAGGACGCCGGCGACATGCGGGCCAAGCAGGAGCTCGTCGAGCGCAACCTGCGTCTCGTGATGTCGATCGCGCGCCCCTACAGCGCCGCCTCGGGCGTGCCGCTGCTCGACCTGATCCAGGAGGGCAACGTCGGCCTCATGCGCGCCGTTGAGAAGTTCGACCACACCAAGGGCTTCAAGCTGTCCACGTACGCCACCTGGTGGATCAAGCAGGCCATCAGCCGCGCGATCGCCGACCAGGGACGCACGATCCGCCTGCCCGTCCACGTCGTCGACAACCTCAAGCGCGTCCGCAAGGCCGAGCGACGCCTCCGTCAGGAGCTCGACCGGCCCGCGACTCCTGAGGAGCTCGCCGCCGCCACCGGTCTGGGCCTCAAGAAGGTGACCGCGCTGCTCGACATCGTCGAGGATCCGGTGTCGCTCGACGTCAGCGTTGGCGACGGCGACTCCGACATCGCGGACCTCGTCGAGGACCCCAACGCGGTGCGCCCGGACGAGGCCGTCACGGGCGGGAGCTTCACGACCGATCTCCAGCACGCGCTTGATCAGCTGCACGAGCAGGAGCGTCAGGTCGTCGAGCTCCGCTACGGGCTTGACGGCAACGGCACCCGCACGCTCGATCAGGTCAGCTCCGAGCTGGGCTGCACCCGCGAGCGCGTCCGCCAGGTCGAGGGTCGCGCGCTGAGTGCGCTCGCCAAGGCGAATCCGGAGCTCCGCGAGTACCTGGCGCTCAGCGCCTAGGGCTCGCGGGAGCCGGATTACCCGAGCGCGACCGCCACGCGGGGGCGCGACGTAGACTGCGACGTGTGAGCACTCCCCCTGAGCGGATGCGGGTCTACCGCTTCGAGGATCCGGTCGCGGACAGTCTCGGCGCGCCGCGGCCCGCCAAGCGTCGGCGCCGCCGTCGGCTCCCGGTCGTGATCGCGCTCGTGGTGCTGCTCGTGGTCGGCGTCGTGGTCGCCGGGGCGCTCTATCTCGGCCGTGACACGGGTGGCACGATTCCGATCGGCACCCGGATCGATGGGGTCGACGTGGGGGAGCTGACGGCCGCGGAGGCCAAGGTGAAGGTGCGCGTGCACGGTCGGAAGCTCGTCGATCGCGGCGTGGAACTCGTCTCCGGGGGCAATCGTTTTGCGATCGATCCTGCTGCGATCAACTTGCGTCCAAACGCCCAGGTCGCGGTCAAGGCCGCGCAGGACGACTCGACGTTCCTCGAGCGCCTGCAGGGGCGGCTCGGCTTCGGCAATGCCCGTGAGATCCCGCTGACGTACCTGTACAACCCGCGCGAACTCGCCCAGGCGCTGCTGCCGCTACGGCAGGCCACCACCGTGGCGCCGCGCAACGCAGTGATCGTGAAGGACGCGAAGGGGCGTTTCCCGGTGCAGCCGGCGGCGGACGGCAAGCGTCCTGCGATCGGCGAGATCCAGCAGGCGATCCGCTCGATCGGCACCGTTGGGCCTTCGATCCAGGTGCCGATCGTCGTCACGTCGCCGGCGATCACCACGGAGGAGGCAACGCAGGCCGCCGCCGTCGGCCGGACGTTCGCCCGCTCGCCGCATATCGTCACGCTCAACGACGACCCGCGGCGCGTGCCGCGCTCGGTCGCCGTGAAGGCCACGGAGTTCCCGACTGCCGACGGCGAGATCCGCTTCGGCATCTCGGCGGCCACGCTGCGCAACTACTTCAGCGGCCTCTACCCGGGGCGCGAGCGCGCGCCGCGCAATGCCACGTTTACGACCAATGCGGCCGGCAAGGCGCGCATCATCGGCAGCCGCGATGGGCGCGGCGTCGATGTCGAGTCGCTGATCGCCGCGTGGAAGGCGGATCCGTCGCAGCGCATCACCCCGATCACGATTGGCGTCCGCAAGCCCGCGCTGACCTCCGAGAAGGCGCAGCAGATGGGCGTCACCGAGGTCGTCGGTGAGTTCTTCACGCCGTACAGCGGCGGCGCGCGCGTCAGCAACATCAAGCGCGGTGCGGAGATCCTCGATCAGTACATCCTGCCGGCGAAGGGCACGTTCTCGCTGAACAAGGCTCTGGGTGAGCGCACCGCGGCTCGAGGCTTCGTCGAGGCACCGATGATCGGCGAGGGCAACGTCCTCAAGGACGCGGTCGGTGGTGGTGTCTCGCAGATCGCGACCACCGTGTTCAACGCCGCCTTCTTCTCGGGCCTCAAGCTGATCGACCACACGCCGCACTCGTTCTGGATCTCGCGCTACCCCAAGGGGCGCGAGGCGACGGTCTCGTGGGGTGGGCCGGAGCTGATCTTCGAGAACAACTGGGACGCGCCGGTCGTGATCCTGACGCGCACGGACAGTGAGGGCATCACCGTGAAGATGCTGTCGGCGCCGCTCGGGCGCAAGGTGACCGACTGGACGGGTGAGCCGTACTCGTACTCGAAGGCGAAGACGGTGCGCATCAAGGACCCGTCACTGCCGCCGGGCGAGATCAAGGTCCAGCAGTCGAAGGGCTCCGACGGCTTTCACATCAAGTACGGCCGCAAGGTGTTCAAGGACGGCAAGCTGCTCTCCAAAGAGTCGTGGCACTGGCGCTACTTCCCCGAGAACGCCGTGATCATGATGGGGCCGCGCAAGCCGGCGGGTGGGGGAGGCGGCGCCGCGCCGACGGATGCCACGACGACGGCCGACCCGGCCGCAAGCGACGCGACGACGACG
>CAINDT010000011.1 GCA_903847495.1 uncultured Actinomycetes bacterium | reverse complement strand
GGGCTCTTCGCGTTTCCGAGGTATGCGCATCCACCCTGCGTGCGACGCTATCCGGGTGGAAGCAAGCGAGGGAATCGGGATCCGACGGGGCCGCCTCGAAGGCATCTCGGACGGCATCATGGCGGTGGCGATCACGCTGCTCGCACTCGGCATCGAGGCACCAACGCCGAAGCCCGGCGAGTCGCTCCTGCAGGCGTTCGATGCCCAGACGCTCGGGGCAATCGGGCTGTTCGCGCTCAGCTTCTTCCTGATCGCGCGCTTCTGGCTGGTGCACCACCGCCTGTTCGCTGGGTTGCCGTCAACCCTGGCACCGCCGTTCGTCATTCTCAACTTCGCCTTCCTCGCGGCCATCTGCCTGGTGCCCTTCGCCACGACCACGTACTCGCGCAATCCAGACGACATGACGGCGCTCGTCATCTACACCGTCGTCGTCGCCGGCGCCACGATCCTGCTGTCGTTCATGTTCCGACAGAGCGCAACAAGTACCACCCGCCGCGGCGTGATCGTTCCGCTGATCCTGCTCAGTGCCATCCCCGTTGGCCTGCTCGTCGGTCCCCGCTACGCGCCGCTGGTGTGGATCCTGCTGCTGCTTGCCGACGGTTCCCGGGCCGCGCGTCTCAGTCGCCGCCGATCCGCCTGACCCGCGGCGACCGCTCTCGTGGTGCTTGCTCGGTCGGTTCGCAACGCATCACCGAACGTTCACCCGCTATCACGACAGGGGAGTGCTAGCGTTTCGTCATGCGCGCCACCTTGACTTTGGTCAGCGTGATTCTCACGACGCTCGTTGCCGCCCCGGCCGCGGTGGCGACGCCATCGCTCCTGACCGACACGATCGGGCCCTTCGGTCAGCCGTATGGCATCGCGGTCTCGCCGGACGGCTCGTCCGTGCGCGTCCTCGAGGACATCGACGATGCCGCTCAGTACGTGGACCCGGTGACGAACACCATCAGCGGTGCCGAGGTGGTCGTGGGCAACGACCCGTACTTCGGCGCCTTCGACGCCTCGGGTTCCACGTTCTTCGCCGCCAACTGGACCAGCGGCACCGTGAGCGTCATCGTCGATCGAGCGGTCGTGAGCACGCTCACGGTGGGCAACAAGCCGTACCTGATCAAGCCGGTTGCCGGCGGCGCGAAGCTCGTGACCATGAACCAAGGCGCGGCCGGCCCACCCGGCGTGAGCCTGATCGATGCGGCGACACGCACCGTCGACCGCACAGTCAACACGGGCACGACGGGAGATCAGCTCACGTCGGTCGCCGTCCATCCGGCCGGAACCACGGCCTGGGTCACGTCGATTGCAGGCCTGTATCTCAAGAGGATCGCGCTTGCCACAGGCACCGTCACGGCAATCACTCCGCCACTCGCCGGCGGCCAGGTGCCGCGCGCGATCTTCGCCTCGCCGAGCGGCGCCACGCTGGCGCTGATCACGCGAGGCACCAACGAGGTGATCCTCCTCGACGGCGCCACTGGCGCCATCGCCCACCGGATTGCGCTCGACACGGTGCGCCCGTGGGCGGTCGCCTTCTCGCCCGACGGCGCGACCGCCTACGTCGTCGTCGACGACGCGGGTTCCGCGAACCCCAAGGTACGGGCCTACACGGTCGCGACCGGCGCACTCGGCACCACGTACTCGCTGCCGGCGAGCTACACCCTGCCAGCGGGCGGCGACCCCGCCGAATGGTTTGCCACCACGCCTGACGGTGTGAATCTCGTCGTCGCCGCGATCGACGCCGCGGGCGACACGTCGATCACGCTCTTCGACACCCGCTCCGGGCGGCGCGATGCCGTCGCGCTACCCAGCTTCAATGGCGACTTCGGCTACCTCGCGCTCAACCCCGCCGGCACGCGGATCTACGTGTCCAACGGGGAGAGCGCGGGCCTGGTCGCGGCGCTCGCCTCTGTCAGCACGCCAAGCGCGCCCACCGCCGTGGCCGCCCGCGCCGGCAACGGTTCCGCGCTCGTGTCGTGGACCGCGCCGAGCGATGATGGCGGCGCGATCGTTACCCGGTACACCGCTACGGCTGCGCCCGGTGGGCAGACCTGTGCCTGGACCACCGGCGACCTCGCATGCACCCTGACCGGACTGACCAACGGCACCGGCTACAACGTCAGCGTCACGGCCACCACCGTCGCCGGCACGTCGACAGCCTCCTCCGCCGTCGCCGTCACACCAGCTGATGCCCCCGGTCGCCCGACGGCGGTGACGGCGGTCGCCGGACTGCTCCGAGCGGTCGTCTCCTGGAAGGCGCCCACGTCTACCGGCGGAGGCATCACCGGCTATACCGCCACCGCCAACCCCGGCGGCGCGACGTGCACGACCACCGGCGCGCTCACCTGCACGATCACCGGCCTGCTGAACACCAAGGCGTACACGATCACCGTCGTGGCGCTCTCGGCTGGCGGTACCGGCACCGCCTCCAGCGCCACCACCGCCGTGCGCCCGTACAAGCAGCTCGCCATGCGGAAGCCCAGCGCCTCGGCCACGCGCATCCGTTCGAGCGTTGCCGTCACCGGCCCCTCCACCATCACCCAGCTCACGACCAGCACAAGTGGCGCGACCATCTGCCGCGCGACCGCCGCGCCCAAGGCGAAGGGCACGAGTGCCCTCACCTGCACCGTCAACAGGGCCACCCGCACCGCCCTGAAGAAGAAGGCGGCGACCGTCACCGTCCTCACCACGCTGCGCACCAAGCAGGGCGCCAGCTTCGGCGCCACGCACCGCGTGCGCCTTCCGAAGACCCCCTGATCGACCCAAGACCGCACGGGTCAGCCGTCGCCGTATGCGACGCTGCCGCACGTGAGCGAGCCACCCGACCACGATGGACTGGCCGACGGTGACTCCGCCTCCCGTCTCTTGCGCGACCGCATGGTTGCGCGACTCCTCGCGTCCGAACTGCTGGCAACGCTGTCGTTCGGCATCATCGCGGCTGCGCTGGGCTGGCAGGCCTACGCGCGCACCGGCGATCCGCTCACCCTGGGCCTGATCGGCCTCGCCGAATTCCTGCCGGCGCTGATCCTCGCGCTGCCCGCCGGCCATCTGGCCGACAAGCTGGACCGCCGCTACGTCACGGCCGCCGGCGACCTCGGCACGATCGTGTTCGCGACGTGTCTGCTCGTCGACGCTGCGCTGGGCGACACCCGAGCGTGGCCGCTCTACATCTTCGCCGCCGGGCTGGGCGCCTCGCGCGCGTTCGCCTCACCGGCCTTCACACCGATGCTGGCCGCCGCGGTGACCCAACGCGCGCTCCCGCGCACGATGGCGATGTCCTCGGCCACCTGGCAGAGCGCGCTGATCGCGGGACCGCTGCTTGGCGGCATCTTCCAGGCCGCCGGCGATGTCACACCCTACGCGGCGGCGATCGTGGCCGAGACCGCGGGGCTGGTGCTGGTGCTGCTCGTATCCAAGCGCATTGGAACCGAGCACAAGATTGACACCGGGACGCCCGCCAGCCTGTCCGACGCCACCGCCGGCCTGCGGCTGATCATCGCCACTCCCGCCCTCCTCGGTGCGATCAGCCTCGATCTCGTGGCCGTGCTGTTCGGTGGCGCGACGGCGCTCCTACCCGTCGTAGCACGGGACATCCTTCACGTCGGCGAGGTCGGCTACGGCGTCCTGCGCGCCGCCCCCGGCATCGGTGCCGTACTCGTCGGCATCCTCCTCTCCACGCGCCCGATCCAGCGGAAGGTCGGGCCCGTGCTCTTGGTCGCCGTCGCGTTTTTCGGCGTCTTCACGATCGTCTTCGGTCTGTCAACGAATTTCGCTCTCAGTCTCGCCGCCCTGTCGCTGCTCGCGGCGAGCGACATGGTGAGTGTCTTCATTCGCTCCACGCTCGGCCCGCTGCTGACGCCACCAGCATTACGCGGCCGCGTGGGTGCAGCGGAGCGCGTGTTCATCGGTGCGTCGAACGAGCTCGGCGCGTTCGAGTCGGGCACGCTTGCACGCTTCATCGGGACGGTCCCGGCGATCCTCGTCGGCGGCGTCGCCTCCATCGCGGTCGCGGGCATCTGGTATCTGGCGTTCCCCGCGCTGCGGAAGATCGACCGCTTCGAGGAGATCGAGCCGGCCGACGCGAGCAACCTCTGAGACCGACCGCATCTGCACGCCGCTGTGCGGTTAGAATCCCGCGCAATGGCGGGGATCGCACTGGATGGGGTGGCGAAGGTCTACGACGGCGGCGTCCGCGCGGTCGATGGCGTTGATCTGACGGTGGAGGACGGCGAGTTCGTCGTGCTTGTCGGACCGTCCGGCTGCGGCAAGTCGACGTTGCTGCGCATGATCGCGGGCCTCGAGCACATCACCGAGGGCTCGCTGCGCATCGGCGACCGGGACGTCACTAACGCCGCACCGCGTGATCGCGATATCGCGATGGTCTTCCAGAACTACGCGCTCTACCCGCAGATGAAGGTGCGCGACAACCTCGCGTTCGGTCTCAAGCTCCGCAAGACGCCGAAGGCGGAGCGCGAGCAGCGCGTCAATGACGTCGCGCAGATTCTCGGCCTCGAGGACCTGCTCGACCGGAAGCCCGGACAGCTATCCGGCGGCCAGCGGCAGCGTGTCGCGATGGGCCGCGCGATGGTGCGCGAGCCCGCCGTCTACCTGATGGACGAGCCGCTCTCGAATCTCGACGCCAAGCTGCGCGTCTCGATGCGTGCGGAGCTCGCACGTCTGCACGAGCGCCTGCGCACCACCACGATCTACGTGACGCACGACCAGATCGAGGCGATGACGCTCGGCGAGCGCGTCGTCGTGCTGCGCGACGGGCTGATCCAGCAGGTCGCACCACCGAAAGAGCTGTACGACCGCCCGGCCAACCTGTTCGTGGCGGCGTTCATCGGCAGCCCTCAGATGAACCTGCTCGAGGGCACCGTCGACGGCGATCATGTGGTGAGCGCGGGCCTGCGCCTGCCGGTCCGCAGCGGACGGATTCCCAGCGGCACGCAGCGCGTGATCCTCGGTATCCGCCCCTCTGATGTCACGATCGCGGTCGCCGGCGACGCCCGTCCCACGCTGACAGGCACCGTGGCCGTCTTCGAGGACCTCGGCGCCGAGGCGCACGCGATCATGCCCGTCGACAGCCCGCGTATCACGGCCGAGGCGGCGCTCGCCGCTGCGGAGGCGGAGGCCGATCATGACGGGACGCTGCTCGCTGGTGACGACCGTGCACAGTTCACCGCACGCCTCGATGCGCACTCCGGCGTGACGCAAGGCGAAACGCTCTCGCTGGCGATCGACCCCGACCGGATCCACCTGTTCGATCCGGCGTCGGGCGCCGCGCTCGTCTAGCTCGTCGCGAAGACGGCGTCGTCGGGTAGCGAGGCCCGCACCGCGTCATCCGCGCTGATGCCAAGGGCATCGAACGCTCGCAGCAGCGCGCCGACCGCAGGCTCGACGGCCGCCTCGACCGGCACACCCTGCGGCACCTCTGCCTGCACCGCCTCACGCAGCAGCGAGCTCGGATGGCGGAACACCCCGCCGACAAGCACGAGCGGGAAGGAACCGGCGAAGCCGAGCTCGCGTACGCAGACCGCCGCCTGCTCGCCGAGCACCTTGCCCTCGCGGCGGACGATCGCCATCGCCACCGGATCACCTGCTGCGGCTTCGTCGAGGACATCGGGGCAGAACCAGCGACTGTCGGTCACCCCGTCGCGACCGCGTTGCGTGAGCATGTGCAACAGCACGTCGGCATCCGCTGCGCCATAGCGCGTCAGCGCGCGCTCGGTCAGCGCCGTGGGCAGCCCGATGCCGAGATGCGCCCGCTGCACCGCACTCAGACCAAGGCGCCCGATCTCGCGCGCCCCGGAGGGCTCCGGCCAGAAGCCGCGGTGGTAGATCGTCCCGTCCGCCCCCATCCCCGCGGCCGTCCCGCCGGTCCCACACGACACGACGAGGCCGACGCCGTCGGGGGTGCCGCAGCGAATCGCGTTGACGGCGTCGTTGAGAATCGTCACGCCGCCGCCGACCACGGCGCGCATCGTCTCGTCGAGGAGCGCGAAGTCCTCAGGCCAGTCGGCGCCCGCCAAGCCGAAGACCGCCTGCTCCACGTCGGCGGACGCACAGCCGGCCATGGCGCACGCGTCCGTCACGGCGCTGCGCAGCTCGTCGAGCGCCGCGGAGTTGTCGTGGACGTCGCTCGAGCCGGCGCGCCCCCAGCCCGCGATGGTGCCGTCCGGGCGCGCTACGAGCGCGATCGTCTTGGTGTTGCCGCCGTCGCAGCCGAGGACGTACCCGCCGCTCATCGCACCGACGGCGGGACCAGGCGCTCGGGCAGGTGCTCGCGATGCGCCGCGGCGAGCTCCGTGTAGATGACCTCGGCCTGGTCGATCGTCCGCACCAGCGGGTTCGAGGCGAGTGTGCGGATGCCGGCCTTCCAATCGCCCTCCCAGGCGACCTGGCCGGCGGAGGCCTGGTACTCGCCGAGCGCCAGCACGAGACCGCGCACGTCGCGCGGCAGCGGCGGCGCCGGTAGCGGCTCGATCCCGTTCGCATTGCACCGGCCGTAGATCTCGACGACGAGGTCCTCGGCGAAGCCCGGCAGCATGCCACCGACGTTGGGGACGTTGACCGGATGGATCTCGTCCTTGTCGTTGAAGACCGCGTCCATCACGTCGATCGCGAGCTCGAGCTCGTGG
>CAINDT010000010.1 GCA_903847495.1 uncultured Actinomycetes bacterium | reverse complement strand
GGCTGGGTCCAGAGCAGCAACACGTACTCGAATACGCAGTGCCCGGCCGGCAACACGGTCTCGGGCTCCGGGGCGCTCTGCTGAGATCAAACATGAGTGGCCGCCGCGACTCCGGTCGCGGCGGCCCTTTCGTGTTGAAGGCCGGACGATGGTGAAGGAGTGGGGTTTCCTTCCGATTCCCCGATGCGACCCCACGGGTGGGCCCTTGCCTGCCATGCTCGACGTCACGTGTATCGGAGAGGTTTCCACTGCACGCCGTCGTTCGCACGCCAAGGGAGTCCGTCTCGTGAAGCCATCCGTCCTCCGCACCATCAGCGTCATGGCCGTCGCCATGGTCGTGCTGGTCGTCACCGCAGCGGCGATGGCCGCCGCGAAGCCGTACACCGGTCCGCGCACGTACGACACCGTCGATGCCCGCGGCACGACCAAGGCCGTCGCCGTGGAGCGCCAGAACGGTGGCATCCGCGTCACGCTCAAGGGTATCGCCCCGCAGTTCAAGCTGTCGACGATTGAGAAGAACAACATCCGCTCGACGCGCGCCACTAACCCGTCGAAGCTGCGCGCCCAGTGGAACCGCCACTTCGGCTTCTCGCCGAATGTCGTCATCTCCTCGCCCGAGGGCAAGGCGATCTTCCGGCGCATCAGCGGCACGCCGGTCTACAACGCGAAGCGCAACAGCGTCACCTTCCAGGTCGTCTCGACGCCGAACAACCGCAGCGCCGCCGGACATGTCCAGCAACTCGGCCGCGGGCTGAAGGTGCGCGTGATTCCGCAGCAGGTGATCAAGCCGAAATCGTCGCGCATGCGTTCGACGCGCCAGGTGACGAACGAGAACTGCTCGTCGGTCTCGCCCGCCTACGCGAACTCGAACTTCTGTCTCGCCTACGTCGACACGCTCGGCACTGGCGGCGGCAGCTGGCAGAACGTCCTCTCGGGCACGATGCAGACGACGCCGACCTGCCAGACCGTCCAGTCGGCCACCAAGATCGGCGGCGACACGACGACCTCGGGCGCGATCCAGATCTACGAGACCGCCGCCGAGGCGCAGTCCGCGCTGTCGGTCAGCGCCTCCGTCGGCTACTCCGAGGCCGCTGTCAGCGCCGAGGCCAAGGCCAGCTTCGGCGAGCAGAACCAGTCGAGCACCAACTCGTTCTACGCCATCGCCCAGGTCAACTGGACCGGCGGCTACGTCAACTTCGGCAACCCGACGCTAACGCCGCAGCTCTACTCCGAGGCGCAGGGCATCACGAACATGGATGACGCCCTCAACTTCCTCTCGCTCTGTGGCGACTCCGTGCCGATGGGCTACACCGTCGGTGCGTCGTGGATGTCGGTGCTGCAGATCACGGCCTCGTCCGAGAGCAGCGCGCAGCAGATCGCCGCGAGCATGTCGGCCAGCTACTACGGCGCCAGCGCGTCGGCCAGCTTCTCGCAGGACCTGTCGAGTCAGTCGTCCAATCTGACGATCAGCGAGACCGACTACTGCTGGGGCCCGTCCAGTTGCTTCTCGGTGCCAGGCTACGCCGCCGCGGCGAGCCCGAACATGTCCGCCGCGATGACGCAGTTCACGAACAACTACACCGCGATGCTCACGGGCCTGCCGAACCAGTGCAACCCGGGCGCCGACTACGCCGCCTGCATCACGCAGGTCTCGTATGAGCCGATCTACACGCTGCTGCCGTCGAGTTTCTCGTCGACGTCCCCGGCCGCGCTCGTCGGTGACGCCGCCGCCGCCGCGTTCGCGGTGCAGGGCAACCTCAACTCGTGGGCGACGGGGTACACCTCGCTCATCACCGGGTACCCGACGAACATGGACGTCAGCTCGTGGAACAGCTCCGAGTCGGCGCTCGCCTCGCAGGGGCAGGGCTGCAGCAAGGCCTACCTCGGCACCAGCTCCTCCTGCGTCCAGGCGTTCGAGAACTGCTGGACCGCGCTCAGTATGAACGGCGCCACCGGTGACTCGGCCTGCCTGCCGTCGGCGTTCTACTCCGAGGCGTTGTACGACCTCGCGAACCCGTGGACGATCCTCCCACCCACGACCTCGTAGGACCGGCACCCGCTGGCCGATCAATGCCACGGGTGGTGCGCATCGAGCTGATGCGCACCACCCAAGGCATCGTCCGCGCGACCACGCACCACTTTCCGATATCCATGCACCCGCACACCATCTAGGAGAAGTCGTTCAATGCTGAAGCACTCGTGGGGACTCTTCGCGGTCGTCGCCGCTCTGGCGATGCTCGTTGTCACGCCCAGCGTGAGCGCGGCCGGCAAGCGTGTCGAGAACGGCTGCAGGATCAAGGCGAAGACCTCGTGCGTCGGTGTCGCCATGCGCGGGCGTGACCTGCACGGCGTCGTGCTCAAGAACGCGAACCTTCGTCGCGCCGACCTCCGCAACTCCAATCTGCGCGACAGCAACCTCATCGGTATCAACCTGCGCAGCGCGAGGCTCGACAACGTCGACTTGCGTGGTTCGGACTTGCGCGGGGCTGATCTCCGCGGCGCTTCGATGACCCGCGTCGATCTGCGCGGCGCGGATCTGCGCGGCGCGCGCCTCAGTGGCGCCAACCTCCGGCAGGCAAACCTCTCCTGGGCGCGCTTCGGAAGCCGTGCCGGCCGCACGCCGCGGGCATCGTGCACCGAGTCCGAAACGGCGAGCATCGCCGGCTACAACTGCACCAACGCCGACCTCGCCAACGCCGACCTCGAGCTGGCGAATCTCACAAACACGAACTTCTCTGGCAGCAACCTCACGAACGCCGACATCGAGTCCGCGCTGCTCAAGAACACGAATTTCACCGGTGCCAATCTGACGGGCGCCGACCTCGAGTCGAACTGCATCAGCGCCAACTTCACCAACGCGACGCTCACGAACGCCTGGATGTATCTGAACCTCGGCGAGTCGATTCTGACGGGCGTGATCTCGGGCGGCATCCAGGGCGTGGTCGGCGGTGAGGACGCGCCGCTGCCCAGCGGTTGGACCACCAGCTCGAACAACAGCAACAGCTACGCGGTGAACTATCTGATCGGCCCCACCGCGAACCTCTCGAATGCGAACCTGACCGGCTCCAACCTCTCGAACGACAACATGTCGAAGGCAAATCTCACGAACGCGACGCTGACAAACACGAACCTGACGGGCGCCAACATGAGCTCCGCGACGATGACCGGCGTCATCAGCAGCGGCGTCACGGCGACGACGGCACCGACGTTGCCGTCCGGATGGGTGTTCGCCAAGGGCTACCTCGTTGGCACCCTCGCAAACCTGCAGGCGCCGACGTCAATCGGCTCGGCGAATCTCGCGAACGCGAACCTCACGGGCCTCGTCGCCACGGGCACGAACTTCTTCGGCGTCAACTTCACCGGGGCCACCCTGACGAACGTGAACCTGTCGGGCAGCAACATCTCGTCGACGACGTTCTCCGGCGCCAACGCGTCGGGCCTCAACATCTCGAACACGAACCTGACCGGTACGTCGTTCTACGGTACGCAGCTGACGAGCGCCAACCTGACGAACGCCAACTTGACGAGCGGCACGCTGACGAACGCGAATCTCGCGTCCACGAACCTGACGAACACGAACCTGACGAACATCAAGTCGGGTGGTATCACCGGCACGCCGTCCGCCTACCCGTCGAACTTCAGTATTGCGAGCGGCTTCCTCGTCGGCCCGCAGGCCAACCTGGCGGGTGCGACGCTAACGGGTGGCTCGCTTGCCGGGCTCACGCTGACCGGCATCAACCTGTCGTACGCCACGCTCAGCGGTGTCAACATGAGCAACGTGGTGCTCGACTGTCAGTCGGGCCTGACTGGGTGCGCTGTGCTCGTCGGTGCCACGCTGAGCAACGTCAATCTGACAGGGTCCAACCTCGTCAACGCACAGCTCAACTTCGCAACGTTCACTGGCTCGAATCTGACGAACGCGAACCTTTCGACCGCCGACTACTCCGGCTGGGTCCAGAGCAGCAACACGTACTCGAATACGCAGTGCCCGGCCGGCAACACGGTCTCGGGCTCCGGGGCGCTCTGCTGAGATCAAACATGAGTGGCCGCCGCGACTCCGGTCGCGGCGGCCCTTTCGTGTTAGCGGGCTGGCCGCGCGCTATGGGCGCCCGCGCAACGCCGACTGCGGCGTGATCTGCACGTGCAGGACGACGGTCGGATCCGTCGGCGCGAACACCTTGACGT
>CAINDT010000009.1 GCA_903847495.1 uncultured Actinomycetes bacterium | reverse complement strand
TCGGTGGCGGCACGCACCACGCGCATCGCGCGGTCGGTCGCGGCTACTGCCTCGTCAACGACATCGCTGTTGCGATTGAACTGATGCGTTCAGATGGATTCATAGGCAAATGCCTTATTCTGGATCTTGACGTGCACCAGGGCGACGGCAACGCCGACTGCTTCGCCGTCGATGAGGCCGTCACCGTCGTCTCGCTGCACGGCGCCCAGAACTACCCGTTCGTGCGTGTGCCCGGCGACATCGACGTCGACGTGCCCGATCGCACCGGCGACGACGGCTACCTGGCGCTGCTCGACGCCACCCTCGCCCGCCTCGATGCGTACGGCCCCTTCGACCTCGCGTTCCTGCTGGCTGGCGCCGATCCGTGGGAGGGCGATCGGCTCGGCCGCCTCGCCCTGACGGTGCCGGGCCTCGAGGAGCGCGACCGCCGCGCGATCCACTGGATCCGCGACCGCGACATCCCGCTGGTGGTCACCCTGGCGGGCGGGTACGGCGAGCCAATCGAGACCACGGCCGATATCCAGGCCCGCGCCATCGGGTTAGCCGCAGACCGTGCATGACGCTACACGTGTATAGCGTGGAAGCGGCAGGATTTCGGCGTCTCTGACCGTACCTACGGGGCATGGATACCCACATGCCTCGCAAGCTGATCGCCGAGGCGATTGGCACCTTCCTCCTTGTGTTCCTCGCCGTCGGCGCGGCCATCTTCGGCATCGCCGCGGGTGTCGGCGTTGACGGTGCAGGTCCCGGCAGCGGCGTCGTTGGCGTTGCGCTTGCCTTCGGCCTCGTCCTGCTCGGCCTCGCCTACGCGTTCGGCCCGATCTCGGGCGCCCACGTCAACCCCGCCGTCACGCTCGCGATGCTGCTTGGTCGCCGCATGCCGGTGCAGGAGGCGATCGGCTACTGGATCGCCCAGTTCGTCGGCGCCATTGTCGCTGGTGGTCTGCTCAAGCTGTTCGTCTCGTCGTTCGGCGTGACCGACTACACCGGTGGCCTTGGTACCAACTCGTACAACAACGGCGCGATCGATCTGACGGGCGCCTTCATCATCGAGGCGCTGCTCACCGCCGCCTTCGTCCTGGTGATCCTGCTCGTCACGGAGCGCGTCGCGGCCCCGGGCTTCGCTGGTCTCGCGATCGGTCTGGCACTCGCCGCTGTCCACCTCGTCGGCATCCCGCTGACGGGCACGTCGGTCAACCCGGCCCGCTCGCTCGGCCCCGCCCTGTTCGCCGGTGGCGATGCCCTCGGCCAGGTCTGGCTGTTCATCCTCGCACCGCTTGTCGGTGGCGTGATCGCCGTCCTCGTGTGGCGCCTGATCCGCACGTCCGACGCCGAGACCGAGGCGCTGGTCGCCGGCTCCGAGCGCGAGTAGCTCCTACGCACGTCGGGCCCGTCTCCCAGCCTTCGTGGCCGGGAGGCGGGCCCGTTTGCGTTTGTGGAGCGGTCGGCGACGGGAGGACCTGACATCCGCGCGGTTTTCATGTCCGACGCCACCGTTGGCGCAGCAGAGGCCATCGACGACGGGAACACCTCGAGGTGGCTCGGTCGGAAACGACCGATTCACCTCGAGGTGATCCCGTCGCCTCGGATCATCAACCTCGCCAGCAGTGGCCACGACGACTGCGACCCTTGGAACCAGGCGACGCGATGACCTTGAGGTGAATCGGTGGGGTGACGTCTTCAGGGGAACCGTGCTGCGCACGGCTCGCTGAAGAGTGACCCTTGCATTGCCGGGCGCCTACGGCGGC
>CAINDT010000008.1 GCA_903847495.1 uncultured Actinomycetes bacterium | reverse complement strand
GCTGGCAGCACGTCGCCGTGACGATGGTGGTCGGTGATGATCAGGTGGACGCCGAGCTCCGCGGCACGGACCGCCGCGGCGACCGCCGTCACACCGCAATCGACCGTGATGATCATCCGCACGCCGTCGGCGTGCAGACGCTCGACCGTCTCGACGGCAAGGCCATACCCCTCTTCAAAGCGGCTGGGAATGAAGGGTCGCGCATCGGCGCCGAGCGCGGTGAGCCCCTCGCACAAGAGGGCCGTGGCGCAGACGCCGTCGGCGTCGTAGTCGCCATGGACCGCGATCGGTGTCCGCGCGGCGATGGCCGCCTGGATCTGAGGAATCGCGATGGCCGCATCGGCCAAGAGCAGCGGGTCGTGGAGGCTCCCCTCCATCTCGAGGAACGCGCGGACGTCGCCCGGCTCGCTCCAGCCGCGCCGCGTCAGGGCGTCGGCCAGCACGCGACCGATGCCGACCTCGCGCACCAGCCGGTCGGAGACGGCGGTGGGACACGGCGCGATCGTGAGGCGGGTGTCGGAGGTCATCCCCGCAGGCTAGGCGGAACGGCGGCTATCGCTTCTTGCCGCGACGATTCGCGCGTCGCTGGCGCGCCGCTTCGATCGCCGCGTCATCGGGTCCGCTGCCGGAGCGAGCCTCGGTCGCCGCGTCCGCTGCCGGCGCGGCCGGCGCGACGTCCGGCGCATCGTCGAGCTCGGCGGCCTCGACGACCAGTGCCTCGTCCACACCCGCAGCCACCGCAACGCGCTGCTGCTCCACGCCGGCCTTGCCGAGCATGAAGGCGGGCAGTTCATCGGAACCCTGCCGACCGCGATACTCCGGCTCGCCGCTCTTCAGCACGCTCAGGAGCGGCGAGGCGACGAAGAACGAGGAGTACGCGCCGATCACGATGCCGACGAGCAGCGCGAACGCGAAGTCCTGGAGCGTCTCGCCGCCGAAGAAGTAGAGCGCGAGGATCGGCAGCAACGTGGCGAGGGACGTGTTGAGCGAGCGCGTTGCCGTCTCCCACAGCGAGATGTTGACGATCTGGTCGTACGTCTGGCGCCGCAGGGTCACCTCGTTCTCGCGCACGCGATCGAACACGATGATCGTGTCGTAGAGCGAGTAGCCGAGGATGGTCAGCAAGGCCGCAATGGTTCCGCTGGACACCTCACGTCCGCTGAGGGCGTACACGCCGGCGGCAATCACGAGATCGTGCAGCAGCGCCACGATCATCGGGATCGCGAACTTCCAGTCGAAGCGAAGCGCGACGTAGATCACGATCAGGAGGATCGAGAAGAGGAAGGCGAGCAGCGCTCCGCGCAGGATCTCGCTGCCGAACGACGCCGAGACCGTCCGGACGTCAATCTGCTCCGCGAGGCCGTACTGGACGTTGACCGACTGCTCGATCGCCTGCACCTTGTCGGCAGGAATCTCCTTGGCGTCGATCTGGAAGGTCGTGAAGGTGGAGCTGTTCTGCGCACCTTCGCCGCGGATGACGGCGCCCTTCAACTCGCCATCGACCTCCGACAGCGTGGCGCGCATCTGCTCGACCGTGACGGGCTCGGTCGTGACGACGGCCATGCGCGTGCCGCCCGTGAAGTCGAGGCCGAGGTTGAGACCGCGAACGGCCAGCGACCCGAAGCAGATGAGGATGGCGATCGCCGAGATCGCGAAGAACAGCCGCTTGCGTCCGGCGAAGTCGAACCGCCAGCGAACGGGCTTCGCCGCGGCACCGATCACACGTGGGTTGTCGAACCAGGAGAAGTTCGAGAGCACGCTCAGGATCGCCCGCGTGGCGACCACCGAGGTGAACATCGAGACGAGCACACCCAGTGCGAGCAGGAAGGCGAAGCCCTTGACGCTCGACTGCGAGGCGACGAAGAGAACGCCAGCCGTGATCAGCGTGACCGCGTTCGCGTCGAGGATGGTGCGGAAGCCACGGGAGTAGCCGGCGTTGATCGAGGCCTTGAGCGACTTGCCTGCGCGGTACTCCTCGCGAATGCGCTCGAAGACCACGATGTTCGCGTCCGCGGCGACGCCGATCGTGAGGATCATGCCGGCGATGCCCGGCAGCGTCATGGTGACGGGTATCGCGAGGATCACGCCGTAGAAGAGCGCGGCGAAGATGATCAGGGCGATGGCTGCGACAACGCCGAGCACCCGATAGAACACGATCAGGTACAGCATCATCAGCAACAGGCCGACGAGGCCGGCGATCAGGCCCTCGCGCAGCGCTGTCTCACCGAGCGTGGCGGAGACCTGGCTGGACGACAGCGCGACGAAGCGCACGGGCAGCGAACCGGACTGCAGGACGAGGGCGATGTCGTTCGCCTCCTGCGGCGAGTCGAGCCCCGTGATCTGCGCGCTGCCCCCGGTGATGCCGTCGGGGTTCTGCACGAAGTCGATCGTCGGATACGTCTCGAGCTGGCCGTCGAGGATGATCGCGAAGCGCTGGAAGTAGGCGGACTCCTGCCCGGCCTGGGCGCCGGCGGCACTCCACTCCGAGCGTCCGCGATCCGCGAGCTGCTTGGTGATGTCACCGAACAGCTTCGCGCCGCGGCTGGTGAAGTCCATCAGCACGAGCGGCTGGCCGGTCTGCGGGTCGATGTCAGCCTTGGCGCTGTCCAGGTCGTCGCCCGTCAGGCGCTCTGCAGGCGGCGGCAGGTCGAACATGTACCAGAAGAACTTCTCCTTGGCCTTCGTGGAGATGGGCGTGATGTTCGGCGGGCAGCCGGCAGGCGACTGGTTGGAGCACTTGACGGCGATGTGCTCCTTCGGGACGCCCAGGACTTCGACGTCAGCGGGCAGGGTCTGCTCGCCGATCTGGAGCAGAAGCTGATCCATCGTGACCGCGCCGTTGGGGTTGAGCGGCTGATCCGTGTCCCCCTTCTTGAACGCGTAGTAGATGCTCTGGTCGCCGTTCTGCAGCTTCTTGGGGACGGACTTGAGGAGCTCGTACAGCGACGTCTTGGGGACGATGCCTGCTCCCGCGACGAACGAGCGGGAGACACCCTGCGTGAGCCCTTCCTCGAGGTCGATGAAGTAGAGCTGCCCCGTCGAGCCGACAAGCGCGAACACGCGCGCGGGATCGTTCTCGCCGGCGACCGCGATCGAGATGCGATTGCCCTGCTCACGCTGAATCTGAGGCTCCGAGACGCCAAGCGCGTCGACGCGGGTGCGCAGGATCTGCACGGCCTGATTCATCTGCTCGTCGGTGACCGTTTGGCCCTCCTGCGGCTGCGCCTCGAGCGTCACCTCGGCACCACCCTGCAGATCGAGGCCGAGCACCGGTGCACGCAGGTACGACAGTACGCCCGTGGCGACAAGCAGCGCCAGTACGGCGACGAGGATCAGAACGGTTCCGCGGCGCATGGTCTAGCTCTTGACGTCGTCGACGGCGGTGCCGTCGTCCTCGTGATCCTCGTCCACCGACACATCATCGTCGTCGGAAGCGGCGTCGTCCTCGTCGCCGGTATCTCGGATCACCGAGGCGATCGCGCGGCGATCCATCTTCATGATCACGCCGTCGCTGATCTCGAGATCGAAGTCGGCCTCGCGCAACGCGGCGACGGTCCCGAAGATGCCGCCGACCGTCAGGATCTCGGACCCGACCTCAAGCGCGTTGGCCATCTCCGCCTTGGCCTTCTTGGCACGCTGCTGCGGACGCAGGATCAGCAGGTAGAAGATCGCGGCCATGGCCACAAAGAGCAGGAGGTAGGTCTGCATTCAGTCGGATCCGGTCTTGAGTCGTTCGAGGGCACCAGCGAGGAAGTCGTCGAAGCGCTGCTCGACGATGGCCTCCCGCGCGGATGTGGTCAAGGCTAGCAGGAAGGCCATGTTGTGAACCGACAGCAGACGCATCCCGAGGATCTCCTTCTGCGCCACCAGGTGCCGGATGTAGGCGCGGGAGAAGCGCGTGCACGTGGAGCATGCGCAGAGCTCGTCGAGCGGGCGGTCGTCGCGGGCGAAGGTCGCGTTGCGAAGGTTCAAGCGACCCGCAGACGTCATCGCGGCACCCGTCCGCCCCAGCCGCGTCGGCAAGACGCAGTCGAACATGTCGACGCCCGCCGCGATCACCCGCAGGATGCCCTCGGGATCGCCGATGCCCATGAAGTAGCGGGGCCGGTCGGTCGGCAGCAGGTCCGCAGTGCTCTTGGTGACGCGGAACATGTCGTCCCGCTCCTCGCCCACCGCAAGGCCGCCGATGGCATACCCGTCGAACCCGATGTCGATGATGTCCTTGGCGCTGCGAGCGCGGAGCGCCTCATCGACACCGCCCTGGACGATGCCGAAGCGCAACTGCCCGGACGCCGCGGGACTCGCCTTGCACCGTTCCGCCCAGCGCGTGGTCCGCTCAACGGCAGCAGCCAAGTGCTGTAGTGGCGCATCGGGCTTGGGTACCTCGTCGAAGCACATCGCAATGTCGGAACCCAGCAGCTCCTGCACGCGCATCGCGTCTTCGGGACGCAGGCGAACCGCCGAGCCGTCGTAGACGCTGCGGAACGTGACGCCGTCGTCGTCGATCGTGCGGGTGTGGGCGAGCGAGAACACCTGGAAGCCGCCGGAGTCCGTCAGGATCGGCCCGTCCCACGCCATGAAGCGGTGGAGGCCGCCGAGTTCGGCGATCAATTCCTCCCCCGGCTTCAGGTGCAGGTGATACGTGTTGCCGAGCAGAATCTGCGTGCCGATTTCGGTGAGCTCCCGCGGATCGATGCCCTTGACCGTTCCGAGCGTGCCGACAGGCATGAAGACCGGCGTCTGCACGGTGCCGTGCGCCGTCTCGAGCGTGCATGCGCGCGCCGCGCCGTCCGTGGCGTCGACCGTGAAGTCACCGGGCTGGCTCATAGGATCACCATCGCGTCGCCGAACGAGTAGAAGCGGTAGCGCTCGTGCACGGCGTGAGCGTACGCGTCGCGGATCAGGGACTCCCCCGCCAACCCCATGACGAGCGCCAGCAGGGTCGAGCGCGGCAGGTGGAAGTTCGTGACGAGCGCGCCAACGGTGCGGAAGGGCACACCGGGCTGCAGCAGGATCGCCGTCCGGCCGCTGTCCGGCATCGCCGGATCGGCGATCGTCTCGAGCACACGCGTCGTCGTCGTGCCGATCGCGATGACACGACGCCCGTCGGCAACGGCCTGCGTGATCGCGGTTCGCACCGCGGGCGTCACCGCATACGCCTCGGAGTGCATCGCGTGGTCCTCTAGCGCCTCCGCTGTGACCGGACGGAACGTGTCGAGCCCGACGTGCAGGTCGACTTCCACGACCTCGCATGTGCCGCGTACCGCTCCCAGCAACTCCGGCGTGAAGTGCAGGCCGGCCGTCGGGGCGGCCGCAGACCCCGTGGCGCGCGCGAAGACCGTCTGATACCGCTCAGGGTCATCGGCCTCCTGCCGAATGTACGGCGGCAAGGGCATGACGCCCGCCCGCTCGATCGCCGCATCGATCGACCCGTCCGCATGAAGGCGCACGACGGCCTCCCCCGCTTCGCCGACCTCCACGATCTCGACCTCGATGCCTGCCCCTGCGAGCCGTGCACCGGCTCGCAGCTTTCTGGCGGGACGCACGAGTGCCGTCCAAACCTCGCCCTGGGGCTCGAGCAGCAGCACCTCAGCGGCACCGCCGGTCTCGCGACGCAACGCGAGACGGGCGGCACGCACCCGCGTGTTGTTGAGAACCACGAGGTCGTCGGCACGCAGCAGGGATGGGAGATCGCGGAAGTGCGCGTCGGTCAGACTGTCGTCGGCCCGATCGACGACCAACAGGCGGCTCGCGTCCCGCGGCTCGATCGGCGTCTGCGCGATCAGTTCCTCGGGCAGGTGGTAGTCCAGCTCGTCGATGCGCACGGACGCACCCTACCGACCACGAGGACGGAGTGCCGCCGTGACACCGGCGACGATCGCGGCCGATCCTGAAGACCGCGGTCGGAGGCCGGCTCGCCCATGGCAGAATCAGACGCACCAATGAGCGATTCGTCCACCGCCACCGGACCGGTGTCCGCCCGCTTCGCCCGCGTGGCGGACTCCGAGCGCTTCCAGACCGCGATCATCATCGCGATCGCCCTCAACGCCATCCTGCTCGGCATCGAGACCTTCGGCGCGGTGATGGAGCGCCACGGGGACACGCTGCGCCTGCTCAACAGCGTCTTCCTGACCATCTTCGTGGCGGAACTGGTGATCCGCATCCTGGCGTATGGGCGCGCACCCCACCGCTTCTTCCGCTCCGGCTGGAACGTCTTCGACTTCGTCATCATCGCCGCACTGTTCGTCCCGGGTGTGCGCGAGAACGCAGCCTTGCTGCGCATCCTCCGCCTGCTCCGCGTCGCACGGCTCCTGAAGTACCTGCCCGACGTGCAGATACTGATCCGCGGCGCGACGCGCGCGATCCGGCCCGCGACCGGACTCGGGGTGCTGACCGGGCTCCTCGTCTTCCTGTACGGGATGATCGGTTGGACCCTCTTCGCCGATCTCGACCCCACCGCATGGGGCAACATCGGCCGCTCGATGTTGTCGCTGTTCTCCATCCTCACGCTTGAGGGCTGGACGACCACCTTCGCCCTCGTCTTCGAGCAGAAACCGCTCGAAAGCGTGCTGTTCTTCCTGTCGTTCATCCTGCTGGGAACGTTCGTCGTGCTCAACCTCCTGCTCGGGATCATGATCGGGAGCCTCGAGGAGGTTCGACAGGAGGAGCGCATCCGACAGGGAGGCGACACCGCGGACATCGAGGCCCGCATTCAGGATCTGCGCGAGGCGCTGGACGCCGTCGAACACGCCCTGCGGCACCGCCGCGACTAGTCGAGCAGCGTCGGCATGCCCGGGTCGTTCGGCATACCCGTCAGTTCGCGTCCGCGCGGCGTCAGCACGCGACCACGAGGGGTGCGCTGAATCAGTCCCTGCTGGATCAGATAGGGCTCGTAGACCTCCTCGAGCGTCCCCTCATCCTCGCCGATCGCGACGGCGATCGTGCTGAGCCCGACCGGACCACCATTGAAGCGCTCCGCGATGGCGCGGAGATACTCGCGGTCTGCACGATCGAGGCCATCCTCGTCGACACCGAGCAGCTCGAGTGCCTCGAGCGCACCCTCGCGGTCGACGGCATCCCAACCGCGTACCTGCGCGACGTCGCGCACGCGCCGGAGAATGCGGTTGGCGACGCGCGGGGTGCCCCGTGAGCGCCGGGCGATCTCGGCGGCCGCGTCCTCGTCGATCGTGAGACCGAGGATCCCGGCCGAGCGGGCGATGATGCGCAGAAGCTCGTCGGGCGTGTAGTACTCGAGCCGGAGCGAGATGCCGAAGCGGTCGCGCATGGGCGTGGTCAGTAGACCGGCCCGCGTCGTGGCACCGACGAGCGTGAACGGGGCGAGGTCGAGGCGCAATGTCCGCGCGCCCGGTCCCTGTCCGATCACGATGTCGATCGCACCGTCTTCCATGGCCGGATAGAGGAGCTCCTCGATCGCGCGTGGCAGACGATGGACCTCGTCGACGAAGAGCACGTCGTTCGGTTCGAGCGCCGTGAGGATCGAGGCGATGTCGCCCTTGCGCTCGAGCGCGGGTCCCGAGATCGTGTGAATGCGACTGTCCATCTCGATCGCGACGATGAAGGCGAGACTCGTCTTGCCAAGACCGGGTGGACCAGCGAGCAGCACGTGATCACAGGCCTCACCGCGGCCGCGTGCTGCGGCCACGAAGGTCTCCAGCTGCCGCACCGCGTGCTCCTGCCCGACGAAGTCGCCGAGTCGACGCGGGCGCAGCGAACCGTCGACTTCGCGATCCTCGGGTTCCTCCTCGCCCGCGATGATGCGCGCGTCGTCGGACATCAGCGACCGCCCCCGAGCTGGGCGAGTGCGGCTTTGATGCGATCCTCCGCCGAGCCGTCGGCGCTCTGCAGCGCGGCCTCCGCATCGATCACGGAGTAGCCGAGCGCCACGAGGCCCTCGCGCGCCTCGCGATGAGGATCTGACGCCGCAGCGGGCGTGGTGCCACCGGTGGTGGCGGCGCCGGCACCGGCGATCTTGTCCTTGAGGTCGAGGCAGATGCGCTCCGCGGTCTTCTTGCCGACCCCGCTGACGCTCGACAGGAGCGCGACGTCGCCGAGCAGGACGGCGCTCTCGATGCGCTCGGGGTCCTGAGCAGAGACGATCGCCAGAGCCAACTTGGGCCCTACCCCATTGACGTTGAGGAGCAGACGGAAGATGCGCCGCTCGGCCTCGCTGGCGAAGCCGAACAGCTGCATGGCGTCTTCGCGGACGTGCAGATACGTCGGCACCGTCACCTCGGTGCCTGGCTCGCTGCGCGAGAGCGCACCGAGCGTGGCCGTCACCTCATACCCGACGCCGTTGACGTCGACGACGAGGATCTCCCCCTCTCGGCTCGTCACGGTGCCGGCGACGTGCGCGATCATGCGCGCACCCCGGCCTTGCGCAACGAGGCCGCCAGCGGGCTCTGCGAGGCGTGGCAGATCGCCGCGGCGAGGGCGTCGGCGGCGTGATCGGGGGTTGGCGGCTTGGGCAGACCGAGGACCGCGCCGACCATCTTCTGCACTTGGGTCTTCTCAGCCCGCCCGAAGCCGCACACGGCCGTCTTGATCTCGGACACGGAGTACTCGGCCACCTCCACATGACGCAGACCGGCGGTCGCCAGCACCGCCCCACGCGCCTGACCGATGTTGAGCGCGTTGCGGGGATTGCCGCCGACGTACACGCCCTCGACGGCCAGCGCAGCGGGCGCATGCTCCTCGATCAGCGCATCGATGGCCCGGGAGATCGCTGCGAGGCGCTCCTCGAGCGGCGTGTGCGCGTCGGTATGAACGCAACCGAAGACGACCGACCTGAGCCGGCTCCCTTCTGCTGTCACCACGCCGTAGCCGGTGGAAGCCGTGCCGGGGTCGACCCCGAGGATCACCATGGCCGCAGTCTACGAGCGGGTCCGGTCGCCGCTGCCCGCGCGCGGCGTGACGTACGATGCAACGGCATGGCCGCGCGCCCGACACGACACATCGCCTTCATCGAACGCCATCCTCGTTGGTGGCCCGATCTCGACGCGGCGCAGGACGAGCTGCTGCGCACCACCGGTGGCAGCGCGCCCTTCCTGCTGGTCGATCACGAGGGCGAGTGGGAGGCGATCTGCGTCGAGGTTCCCGCCGACCTGCCGGCATCGCGCTGGGTCGAGACCCGCACCCTGCCCGCGGGCGAGTGGGCCGTGAGCGAGATCGGTGGCCGCCCGGCCGAACGCCTGATCACCCGCGATGACCACCGTTCGTCCTGGCTGGTCCGCGCCGAGGAGGCACCCACCGGGGAGAACGAGTACGAGCCCGGCGGCGAGACGTTCGGCCTGTCCACCCGCCTCGGAGAGCACTCGGGTCTGCGCCGGATTGGTGTCAACGTCGATCTCGTTCGCCCGGGCGAGCGCTCCACGAAATTTCATTGGCACCACGAGGAGGAGGAGTGCTTCCTCGTCCTCAGCGGTGCGGGGATCCTGATGGTCGGCGACGAGCGGTTTCGCGTTGGCCCGGGCGATTTCTTCGCGAAGCGCGAGGGCCCTGAGCGTCCGCACCAGTTCATCAACGACGGCGAGCAGGATCTGCGCATTCTGACGATCGGCGAGCACCGCGGCGATAAGGCGGAGTACCCCTCCGCACCGTGGCAGGCGGGCGACGCCTTCCCGAACGTCTAGCGCGCGTCGGCGAGCGCACTGAGACGCTCCAGGAGCAGTTCGCGGAAGCGGGCGGCGTGCAGATCATCGGCCCAGCGGGCGGTGGGCTGCGCGCCCGGGTCTTCGTCGACGTACGTCTCGCCGCGCCCCTCGCCATCCGTCGCGTCCACGCGGATCGCTCTCGGCGTCAGACTGAGCAGCGTCGGATCGATCACCCAGGCCAGGGCGAGGGAGTCGTGTTGTTGAACCACGTTGAGTCCATGCCACACGATGTGCCGCTCGAGATAGAACTTGAGCATCCCGTGAATCCCAGGTCCGAGCGTCGGTAGCTGCTCGAGCCCGTAGACATCAGCCTCAGACAGCGTGGCGCGGCGTGTCACATCGAGCCCGACGACCACGGGGTTCAAGCCGAGCGCGAGGACCTGGGCCGCGGCGTCAGCATCGCACCAGATGTTGAACTCCGCCTGCGGCGACATGTTGCCACCGACCAGCGAGCCGCCCATCACGACAAGGTCGCGCAGGGCAGGCCCGACCGCCGGGTGGCGCTCGAGGAGAAGCGCGACGTTGGTCAACGGCCCCGTGGCCACGAGGGTGATCTCGCCGGGACGCCCGAGCACCGTGCGCGCGATCAGTTCGACGGCATGCTCATCGACGGTCGTCGCCTGTGCGCGCGGAAGGTTCGCGCCGTCCAGGCCGGTCTCTCCGTGCACGCCAATCGCGTCGTTCCACGGGATGTCGTTGGGGGGACCGATTGCGACGGCTTCGCCTGCGGCCACGGGAATGTCGGGACGTCCCGCCCACTCCAGCACGTCGAGTGCGTTGCGCGTCGCGTTGACGAGCGAGGTGTTGCCGACCACCGTGGTGACCGCCAAGAGGTCGACCTCTGGACTCGCCAACGCGAGCAGCATGGCGATGGCGTCGTCGATCCCCGGATCGCAATCCAGGATGATCGGCGTCGCGGCCATTATTGCTCGGCGAGCACGGCTTCGGGAATCTCGACGTCGAACACGACGTCCTGCACGTCGTCGTCCTCTTCCAACGCATCGACCATCTTGAGGACCTTGCGGGCACCCTCATCATCGATCTCGGCCGGCTGCTTCGGCAGCAGCGTCAGCTCGGCGCTGGCGAGCGTGTAGCCGGCAGCCTCAAGCGCGTCGCGCACGGCGGCGAGCTCGGTGGGCTCGCACGTCACGCGGTAGGCACCATCGTCGCCCTCGGCGTCGTCGGCGCCCGCGTCGGCGGCGGCGAGCACGAGCTCGTCCTCATCCGTCACACCCTCGATGATGATCACGCCCTTGCGATCGAACTTCCAGGCCACGCTGCCCGGAGCACCGAGGGCGGACCCGGCCTTGGTGAAGATGCTGCGCACATTGGCCGCCGTGCGATTGCGGTTGTCGGTGAGGGCCTCGACGACAAAGGCCGCGCCACCGGGGCCGAAGCCCTCGTAGGTGACGGTCTCGTAGTTCTCGCCCTCGCCACCGCCCGCACCCTTGGCGATGGCGCGCTCGATGTTGTCCTTGGGGAGCGAGTAGGACTTGGCCTTGGCGATCGCATTCGCGAGCGCGGCGTTGCCGTCGGGATCAGGACCACCCTCCTTGGCGGCAACCATGATCGCGCGCGCCAGCTTGGAGAACATCGCGCCGCGCTTCTTGTCGGTCGCGGCCTTCTTGTGCTTGATGGTGGACCACTTGGAATGGCCGGACATGCCTACTCCCCGCTCGTGTTGGCGATGCCTGCGAGAAACACCTCGTGCAGACGATCGTCGTCGGTCAGCTCCGGATGGAACGTCGCCGCCATGATAGACCCGCTGCGCACCGCTACGGGCTCGTCACCCAGACGCGCCAGGATCTCGACGCCCTCGCCGACGCGCGTGATGCGAGGCGCGCGGATGAAGACCCCCACCATGTCCGCGCCGCCACTGGCGAGTGCTACGGGCCCCTCAAACGACTTGACCTGCCGACCGTAGCCATTGCGCAGCGCCGTCACGTCAAGCACCTGCAGCGTGCGCTGCCCCTCGACGCCATCCTCGATGTCGCGCGCGAGCAGGATCAGGCCTGCACACGTCCCAAAGACCGGCGTACCGGCAGCAACGGCGGCGGCCAGCGGCTCGCGCAACCCCGACGAGCCCAGCAGGAGATCCATCGTCGTCGACTCGCCGCCGGGCAGCATGATGCCGTCGACCGCGGCCAACTCCGCTGGCGTCCTGACCTCGACTGCGTCCGCGCCAAGGCGCTGGAGCGCGCTGATGTGCTCTCGGAATGCTCCCTGCAGCGCGAGGACGCCGACGCGCGGCGTGCTACCAGCCACGCCCGGCGAGCAGCTCGTTCTCGGGGATCGACTTGGCGCTGCGGCCGACCATGGCCTCGCCCAGACCCTTCGAGACCTCCGCGATCTTCTTGGCGTCGCGGAAGTGCGTCGTCGCCTCGACGACGGCACGCGCACGTGCAGCCGGATCGCCGCTCTTGAAGATGCCGGAGCCGACGAAGACACCGTCGGAGCCGAGCTGCATCATCAGGGCCGCGTCGGCGGGCGTCGCGACGCCACCGGCGGTGAACAGCACGACGGGCAGGCGACCGAGGCGGGCGGTCTCCTGCACGAGCGGCAGCGGTGCCTGGAGCTCCTTGGCGCGGGCGTACAGCTCGTCCGGATCCATCGCCTGCAGCTGGCGGATCTCGCCGGTGATCGCGCGGATGTGACGCACGGCCTCGACGACGTCGCCGGTACCAGCCTCGCCCTTGGAGCGGATCATCGCGGCGCCCTCGCCGATGCGGCGCAGCGCCTCACCGAGATTGGTGGCGCCGCAGACAAACGGGATCGTGAACTTCCACTTGTCGATGTGATGTGCCTCATCGGCGGGCGTCAGCACCTCGGACTCGTCGATGTAGTCGACCTCGAGGCTCTCGATGACCTGCGCCTCGACGAAGTGGCCAATGCGCACCTTCGCCATCACGGGGATCGAGACGGCCTCCTGGATCCCGATGATCATCTCGGGATCCGACATGCGGGCCACGCCTCCATCGGCACGGATGTCCGCGGGCACGCGCTCCAGCGCCATGACGGCGCAGGCGCCGGCGTCCTCGGCGATCTTCGCCTGCTCGGCGTTCACGACGTCCATGATGACGCCGCCCTTCAGCATCTCTGCCAGACCGCCCTTGACGCGCATGGTGCCCTGCTCGGACATGCCCTTCACCTCTGCAATAGGTCGTGAGACGCGCCCGCAGCGGGCGCACTCGCTGGATGGTACGTCACAACACGGATTCGCGCTGCGACGATGCTGCAGCCGTTCCACGCCTTGACGCACACCCGTCAATTGCTAATCTGCAGCAGCAACCCATCACGAGTCGCCGAGGGATCTGGCCCATCGACGCGACAGCAACCGGGGCAATCGCCCGCCAGGTGCTTCATCCAGCGCAGACCCGGCCAAGTCCCGGACGGGCGAGCGGAAGATGGTTAGCCGTCGTCGAGGACGCACCTCGGCGCCGCCGGTCCGCCCCCGAAGGCCCGGACCCCCCTCACCGGGACGCGACGCCGATAGGCACAAAGGAGCAGACGATGACGAATCTCAAGCCGGAGACCCTGGTACTCCATGCCGGTCAGAACCCGGACCCGACGACGAAGGCCGTCGCGGTGCCGATCTATCAGACCACGAGCTACGAGTTCAACGACGCTCAGCACGCCGCCGACCTGTTCGCGCTGGCCGTGCCGGGCAACATCTACACGCGCATCATGAACCCGACGTGGGACGTCATGGAGCAGCGTGTCGCCGCCCTCGAGGGCGGCATCGCGGCCTGCGCGATCGCCTCGGGTCAGGCCGCAGTCACGTACTCCGTGATGAACATCGCCAAGGCCGGCGACAACATCATCAGCGTCTCGACGCTGTACGGCGGTACGTACAACCTGTTCGCCCACACGCTGCCGCAGTACGGCATCGAGGTCCGCTTCGTCGATCCTGACCAGCCGGAGAAGGTCGCCGAGCTCGTCGACAAGAACACCAAGCTCGTGTTCGCCGAGACGATCGGCAACCCGCGCCTCAACGTGGTCGACATCAAGGCCTGGGCCGACGCCGCGCACGCGCAGGGTCTGCCGCTGATCGTCGACAACACGATCGGCACGCCGATCCTCACGCAGATCTTCGAGCACGGTGCCGACATCGCCGTCCACTCGGCCACCAAGTACATGGGTGGCCACGGCACGACGATCGCCGGCGTCATCGTCGACTCGGGCAAGTTCGATTGGGTTGCCAACAGCGACCGCTTCCCCGGTCTGACCAAGCCCGACCCGTCGTATCACGGTGTCGTGTGGTCGGACGCGCTCGGACCGGCGGCGTACATCGGCCGCATCCGCACGGTGATGCTCCGCAACACGGGCGCCGCGCTGTCGCCGTTCAACGCGTTCCTGATCCTGCAGGGTCTCGAGACGATGGCGCTGCGCGTCGAGCGCCAGTCCGAGAACGCGCTGACGATCGCCAAGCACCTCCAGTCGCATCCCGACGTTAGCTGGGTCTACTACCCCGGCCTCGAGGGCGACGACTACCACGAGGTCGCCAAGCGTATCCTCAACACGGGCAAGGGCTACGGCGGCATCGTGTCGTTCGGCGTCAAGAGCGGTCGCGACGGTGGACGCAAGTTCATCGAGGCGCTCGACCTCTTCACGCACCTCGCCAACATCGGCGATGCGCGCTCGCTGGCGATCCACAACGCCTCGACCACGCACTCGCAGCTGAACGACGCCGAGCTGGAGACGGCCGGCGTCAAGCCCGACATGGTTCGCCTGTCGGTCGGCATCGAGAACGTCGACGACCTGATCGCCGATATCGACCAGGCGCTGGCGCAGAGCAAGTAGTTCGATGGGAGCGACCGACGACACGCGGCGCTCCCTCGGACTCGTCGAGACGCAGCGGGTCGTCCTCTTCACGGAGGACGACCCGCTCGTACTCGACTCGGGAGAGACGCTCTTTCCCGTCGAGGTGGCGTACGAGACCTATGGGGAGCGCGCAGCCGACGACCGCAACGTCGTCGTGATCTGCCATGCCCTGACGGGCGATGCGCACGCCGCCGGCCATCACGGAGACCCCGACCGCCCGGGCTGGTGGGACACGCTGATCGGCCCGGGCAAGCCCGTCGATACCGACCGACTGTTCGTCATCTCGTCGAATCTGCTCGGTGGCTGCCAGGGCACCACGGGACCGTCGTCGATCGACCCGGCGACCGGCGAGCCCTACGGGCTGCGCTTCCCGCTGTTCACGGTCTCGGATCTCGTCAAGGTGCATCGCAAGCTGCTCGCCCACCTCGGTATCCGGCGCGTGCTGGCCGCAGTCGGGGGGTCGCTCGGTGGCATGCAGGTGCTGCAGTGGGCACTCGACCACCCCGACGAGCTCGAGAACGGCGTCGTCGTGTGCGCGACCGCACGCCTCTCCGCCCAGAACATCGCCTTCAGCGCGGTGGCGCGCGCCGCGATCATGAACGATCCCGATTTCGCCGATGGCGACTACTACGCGACCGGCAAGGGACCCGATCACGGCCTCTCGGTCGCGCGCATGATGGCGCACATCACCTACGTCTCCGAAGAGTCGATGCGACAGAAGTTCGGCCGTCGCATTCAGGACCGCGACGAGCCGCGGTTCGGTCTCGGCGTCGACTTCCAGGTCGAGTCCTACCTCCAGCATCAAGGCAAGGCGTTCCTCGACCGCTTCGACGCCAACTCGTACCTCTACCTGACCCGCGTCATGGACTACTTCGACCCGTTCGCGGACGCCGCGGTGGTACGCGCACAGCTGGCCAAGACGAAGACGAAGTTCCTGGTGCTCTCGTTCGACACTGACTGGCGCTTCGACACCTCGCATTCGCGCGGCATCGTGCGCACGCTCACCGCGCATCGCGTGCCCGTCACCTTCCGTGAGATCCCGTCGCCACACGGCCACGACTCGTTCCTGCTGGACGTGCCGGAGTACCACCGCACCGTGGCCGCCTATCTCGACCGAGCACTGGAGGAGTCGGTCTGATGCGCGCCGACCACGACGTCATCGCCTCCCTCGTGCCCGCCGGCTCGCGGGTGCTCGATCTCGGCTGCGGCGACGGCACGCTGCTGGCGGAGTTGATCCGCCGTGGCGCCGATGGGCTTGGCGTCGAGATCTCGGACGACGGCGTGCTTGCCTGCCTGCAGCGCGGCGTTCCGGTGCTGCAGGACGACATCGACAAGGGGCTCGGCGATCTTGAGGACGATTCGTTCGACATCGTGATCATGTCGCTGACGCTGCAGGCCGTGCACCATCCGGCGCTCGTGCTGCAGGAGATGAGCCGCGTCGGTCGCAAGAGCATCATCTCGTTCCCGAACTTCGCGCATTGGCGTCTGCGCACCCAGCTCGCGGCGAGTGGCCGCATGCCGGTCTCGCCCCTGCTCCCCTACTCCTGGTACGAGACGCCGAACATCCGCCTGTGCTCGATCAAGGACTTCGAGGCCCTGGCCCACGCCGAGGGCCTTACCGTCGAGCAGCGCATCCTGCTCGACGAGGGTGGCAGTCGCGAAGGCGCAGTCGCGGAGCGAGCGGCCAACCTGCTTGCCGCCGGCGCCGTCTATCTCCTGCGGCGCTAGGCGATCGGCGTGCCGAGTTCGGCACTGTCGTCGACGTCGAGCAGCACCACGCTGCCGTCGGCCTGCACTGCGCCCAGCAGCAGGAACTCGCTCACGAACCCCGCGATCCGTCGCGTGCCCAGATTGATCGTGCCGACCACGCGACGCCCGACCAGCTCCTCAGCCGTGTAGTTGGTCACCTGGGCGCTCGTCCAGCGGGTGCCCAGTTCGGGACCGAAGTCCACGTGCAGTTGCCACGCTGGCTTGCGCGCCTCGGGGAACGGACGAACCTCGAGCACGACACCAACGCGCATGTCGACCGCGGCGAACGCATCGATCTGGATGTCCAATTTGGGCTTGACCACACGGTCAGGGTACCGTGTGCGCATGGAAGATCACTCCGTCATCGTGGTGGGAGCTGGCTTCGCCGGTCTCGTGGCCGCCGATACGCTCGTCAATGCAGGCTGGGACGTCACGGTGCTCGAAGCACGCGATCGCGTCGGCGGACGCGCCTGGACGGATCGGCTGGGCAACGGCGCCATCATCGAACGCGGCGCGGAGTGGGTCGAGGACGTGCAGGTCGAGATGCTGGCGCTGTGCGACCGCCTCGGGATTCCGCTGGCGCGCACGGGCATGAGCTATCACGACCGCACGCCCGTCGGCGGACCGCCCGTGACGGAGGACGAGCTTGCCGCGGGTCGTGCCGCGCTGCGCACGCTCTTCGCCGAATTGGGCGACGAGGCGTACGACATCTCCGTCGCCGAGGCCATCGAGCGACTCGACGCCGTCGAGGGCGCCAAGGTGGCATTCCGTGCCCGCATCGAGTGCACCAGTGGCGCGCCCGCGACCGAGCTTGCCGCCTGGCACCTGCTGCACCTCGCGAGCGCACCGGAGCAGGTTGATTCGCCCCGCATCGCCACGGGCAGCGATGCGCCAGCCCGCGCCCTGGCTGAGCGCCTCGGTGACCGCGTTCGCCTGGCGGAGCCGGTGACGGCGATCACGATGGACGACGACGGCGTGATGATCGACACGACGAACGCCACGTACCGCGCCGCGCACGTCGTGCTGGCGCTGCCCAAGCCGATCCTCGTCCAGGCCCCCTTCGTGGACCTGCTTCCGGCCGAAGTGCGGGCCGCGGCCGAGACCTTCGCCGTCTCGCACGCCGCGAAGCTCTTCGTGCCGCTGGCGGGCGACCCCGCACCCAGCGCGATCCTCGACACCCGCCGCGACTACTGGGTCTGGACGGCGAAGCAGGGCGACGACGGTCTACGACCGGTGCTCGCCGGCTTCGCTGGTTCCAAGCCCATGCTCGACCTGCTGGAGGTCGAGCGCGACGGTACGACGTGGGCGCGCTGCGTCGCAGAGGTGCGGCCGGATCTGGAACTCGACTTCGCCAATGCCGGCACCCAGACGTGGGCCGACGATCCGTACGCCCAGGGGATCTACACCCACGTGCGCCCCGGTGACCGCCCGGACAGCACGGTGCTGCGCCAACGCCATGGTCGCCTTGTGCTGGCCGGCGAGTTCACCGACGACGTCTGGTCGGGCTTCATGGAGGGTGCGATCCGCAGCGGCATGCGCGCCGCCAGCCTCGTGGATCCCGCGCTGCCGCCCCCGCCCGCGGCAACCCACTAGCACCGGTGGTCAGCCGAAAGCGCGCCGGAATACGGCCGACGCTTCGGCGATGCAGGCTCCGTCGGTACGCGGCCGCGCTACTGCTGCCGCCGCCGCGCTGAATCCAACGACGGACGGCACACCCAGCAGCGACGTGAGGTCGTACCACTCGGCCCAGCGACGTGCCGTACCACCGACCACGCCGAGCACCTGCGCGGCGGGCCACCACCGCTCCGGGTACTGCAGGATCACCTTCTCGAGGGAACCCATCTCCAACCGGTCGACGGCGCGCCGCACATTCGACGGCATCGGTGCGATGGCGACGACCCGGCGCTGGAGGATGCTGAGCGGCACCGCCACGACCACCGCGTCCGCTGCCAGGCGTTCTCCCGAGCGCAGCGCAATGGCAAAGCCGCCGCTGGCACGCGCCTCCACCGACCGCACGGGCGTTCGTAGCCGTACGGCAATCCCCTCGGCCAGGCGGCGCGGCACAACCGCATAGCCGCCCCGGACAAGCGCATCTCCGCCCACCTGCGCCCCGCCCTCGTAGAGCGCCGCGGCACCGAGCGTGCGTGGACTGACTCCGTACTCTTGCGTGATGGCGGTCTCGACGGCCCAGCGATCGGTGATCGTGGACCGCACCCCCGATGACTCCAGCACCTGCTGCACGGACGTTGCGAGGGGGAAGGCCTGCGACTCCATGCGGCCGATCGCCCGCTCGACGCGGCCCTGAGCGCCAGTGACGCCACGCGCCTGCCCGCCCGCGTGATCGTGAACCAGCTCGTCGTCGTAGTCCGTCATCATCAGCGTGGAGCCGCCCTGAAGCACGAGCGGCGTGATCGGGTTGTCACGGACGCCATGAATCCAAGCCGCACCGAGCTCGACCGGAACCCCCCAGGAGATATCGGTGTGGACTCGGCCGCCGATGCGATCACGACCCTCGAGCACCGTCACCGCGGCGCCGGCGCGCTGCAGGCGCCCCGCCGCGGCGAGCCCGGCCACGCCCGCACCGATCACGGCAACCGTGTCGCCGTCGATGTCGCCGTACTCGCGCAGCAGCAGGGCAGCGGCGTGCCGACCAGAGAGGTACGCACCCTGCACCGTGGCCGGGTGCGTTGTGCTCGCGTGCTCTCCAGCGAAGACGAGGCCGTCGCCAAGTACCGCGTCCGCGATCGTCGCTCGCGCGTCGGAAGAGGTGCCAGCGGGCAGAGCCGAGTAGGAGCCAAGCGACCACGGGTCGGTATCCCAGCGCGTCACCCGTCCCCGTAGCGGCGACGTGGCGCGACGCGAACTGCCTCGAGCTGTCAGCACGCCGGGCCCGAGCGCGGCCGCCGCAACGGCGGCGCCGAGAAAGCCCCGTCTGCTGATCCGGCGGTCCACGCGCCAAGCATGCCAGCGCACGTGACAGCAGTAGGGGCGCCTGGATTCGAACCAGGGCCTAACCGGTTATGAGCCGGCTGCTCTAACCGCTGAGCTACGCCCCTCCGCGGCACAGGATAGGCGGCGACGCCCGCGTCGACAGCGGCTACTGCTGCGTGGACTCGCCGCGTCCCGGCGCTCCGGCTACATCAAGCGCGCGCGTCGCTCGAGCCGTGACCAGTTGGTACAGCACCAAGAGCTGGGTGATCGCGAGTGCATCAGAGCGATAGAGATCCATGCCTCGCGTGAACTGGCCGAGCCGATCGAGCTGCAAATGCCGCGCGAAATGCAGGCGATCCCAGATCGCCTCTTCGATCTCCTGGGCGCGACCCGGCGGCAGCAGCCCTGGCACCTTGAGCAGCTGCTCGCCGTGCGACAGCGGCGTGATCGTGAAGTCGTCCTCACCATCGCCGCCGAGACCCGTCATGTCGGGGTGCGGAACGGTTGGGCGGAGCAGGATCTCTGCGTCGAGATTCTTGTCGACGGGATTCTTGCCCTGTCGAAAGGTGATCACGAGATCGGCGAACGCGCGCTGCGGTCGCACCCACTTGACGGAATCGCGCTCGCGGCGATCCATCTCATCCAGCACCTCGTCGGTCGTGTACCCGCGACGGGTGGTGTCGCGCAGGAGTTTCCATGAACGGCGGATCTCCTCCGGCGGGTCCATGTAGACGGTGCAGTCGAAGCGGCGTCGCAGATCGTCGGTCTGCAGGCAGAGCAGTCCGTCGACGACCGTGTAGGGCGCGGGCTGGAGATACTCCGGCGGCCCGAGTGTGCCATCCGTATGCCGATACGTTGGCTTCAGAATGGCCCGCTGGAGCGTGAGGGCCTCGAGATCCTGGGCCATGATGTCGAGATAGTTCGCATCGGGATCCAGCGGGGTGATACCCATCACCTTGCGCTGCGCGCGGTCGTAGCGGTGGTAGTCATCCGACGGCACATGCGCGACCTGCTGCTCGCCCAGCACGCGAGCGAGGCCGCGCGTCAGCGTCGTCTTGCCGCTGGCCGAATCGCCGACGACGGCAAGCACCGTCGACTGAGCCACCCCTGCGCGCATCGCTGCCATGCGGGAATGCTCGCAGGTTGAGGGAAGACGCGCCGTCAGCATGCTGACGAAATCCTGTTGTCAGTGGTGGAAACCGGGTAGGATCGCGCCATGGCCGCGACCCCGGGAGAGTCGAAGCGCAGCGCGTTCTTCGCCACGCGTTCGATCAGCCGCGACGTCGTCGTACCGGAGTACCCCGAGCTGGGACTGATCGCCTTTGACAGCCCCAACGATCCCGAGCCCTCGATCCGGGTCGTCGACGGTCGCATCGTGGAGCTCGACGGAGTGCCGGAGGCCGACTTCGATCTGATCGACGCGTTCCTCGCCGAGCACGGCATCAATGCCGCGGTCGCCGAGGAGGCCATGGCGCTCGACGACCTCCAGTTCGCGCGGATGGTGTGTGGCCACGACGTGCCGCGGACCGAGATCCTGCGGCTCGTCGAGGGCATGACGCCAGCCAAGATCGCGCGTGTCCTCGGTCTCCTCAGTCCGCTCGAGCTGATGCAGGCCATGGCCAAGATGCGCGCCCGTCGGACGCCGTCCATCCAGGCGCACGTCACCAATCGCATCGACCATCCGCTGCTGATCGCCGCCGACGCGGCCAGCGCCGTCGCCCTCGGCTTTCGCGAACTCGAGGCCACCGTGCCGGTGCTGCGCGACGCACCTCTCGTCGCATTGGCGCTCCTGATCGGGAGCCAGGTGCCCGCGCCGGGCGCCCTTACCCAGTGCAGCGTCGAGGAGAAGACCGAGCTCGAGCTCGGCATGCGCGGCCTCACCACCTATGCAGAGACGGTCTCGGTGTACGGCACCGAGCGCGTCTTCCTCGACGGCGACGATACGCCATGGTCGAAGGCCCTCCTGGCGAGCTCCTACGCCTCGCGCGGCCTCAAGATGCGCTTCACGTCGGGCTCCGGCGCCGAGGTCCTGATGGGCGCTGCTGAGGGGAAGTCCCTGCTCTACCTCGAGGCGCGCTGCGTGGCGGTGACGCGCGCCGCCGGCTCGCAGGGCACGCAGAACGGTGGCATCGACGGCATCAACGTGACCGGCTCCGTGCCCAACGGCATGCGCGAGATCCTCGCGGAGAACGTGATGGCGACGCTCTACGGCCTCGAGTCGTGCACCGGCAACGACACGCAGATGAGCGCATCCGACATCCGCCGCACCGCGCACACGCTCCCGCTGCTGCTGGCCGGCTCCGACTTCCTGTTCAGCGGCTTCGGCTCAATTCCCAGCTACGACAACGCCTTCGGCGCGAGCAACTTCAACGCCGAGGACATCGACGACTACCTGATGGTGCAACGCGACTGGGGCTTCGAGGGTGCGCTGCGCTCGCGCGACGATACCGCGCTGCTGCCGCTGCGTCGGCGCGCCGCCGAGGCCTGCCGCGCCGTGCTCGACGAGCTCGACCTGATGACCTTCGACGACGCGGAACTTGAACGCGTCGTCAGTGCCCACGGCAGCCTCGATGTCGCCGAGCACCAGACCGACGAGACCGCGCGGGCGGGCGATGCGATCATCGAGCGGGAGATCACCGCCGTTGACGTCGTACGAGCGCTCGCGATCCGCGGCTTCGACGTCGAGGCGGAGCGCGTGCTCGAGATGACGCGCCAGCGACTCTTCGGCGATCACCTGCAGACCTCCGCCATCTTCGGCGAGGACATGAGCGTCCTCAGTGCCCTCACCGACCCGAACGACTACGCGGGCCCTGGCACCGGGTACCGGCCTTCCCGCGAGCGCCTGGACGAGATCGCCCGCGTCCGTCAGGAGCGCAGCCACGCCGAGCTGCTCGCCGAACAGGCACCCCATCAGGGCTGCGTGATCCTCACCGAAAGCGGCCCGGCGGCATCACGGCCCCGTCCGGACGAGGTCGTCATCGGCCTGTCCCCGGCCTTCGGCAACGACGTCTGGCTGACGCTCTCCGGCCTGACGGTGGCCGAGGCACTGCGGCAGCTGCTGGCGGGCATCGAAGAAGAAGGCGTGGCGGCCCGCGTCGTACGCGTCACGCATTCGCTCGACCTGGGGATGATCGGCTGGACCGCCGCCAACCTCTCGGGCAGCGGTGTGGCGCTGGCGATCCAAGGCAAGGGCACGGCCCTGATTCATCGCGCTGACCTCCCCGTCTTGGCCAACCTGGAACTGCTCAGCATGGCTCCGCTCATCGACGGTTCCCGCTACCGACTGATGGGACGCAACGCCGCCCGGCATGCGCGTGGCGAGAAGCCTGCCCCGGTGCTGCTGCCGGAGTCGGGCGAGCCGATGGGGCCGCGCTATCACGCCAAGGTCGTCGCGTTGATCAACCGCGAGAGCAGGTGTCTGCGCGCAGGTGAGCCGCAGGCCGTGGAGGTCTCGTGGCCGAGCTGAGATATCCCCTGGGCGAGCACAATCGCGGCGACGTCCGCTCCCAGACGGGTCGGACGGCGGACGAGTTGACCGTGGCCGACATCCGTTCCGGCGTCGTGACGTCGGCGGACGCGGCGGTGGATCCGGACACGTTGCGACGCCAGGCCGAATTTGCCGAGCAGGGCGGCAACCCGCAACTCGCCGACAACCTGCGTCGGGGTGCCGAACTCGCTCTGTTCTCCGACGACGATGTGCTGCGCTTCTACGACGCACTGCGCCCGGGACGATCGTCCATCGCCGAGCTCGAGACCATCGCTGCGGAGTTGGAGGCTGGCGGCGGCGAACGCTGCGCGGCGCTCGTGCGCGAGGCGATCGCGCACTACAGCCGGCGCGGGCTGATCTCCTGACGTGCTCGTCGCGGGTGTCGATGTCGGCAATGCCACGACGGAGGTCGCACTCGCGCGTCTGATTCCCGGACGCGAGCCAGAGCACCTCAGCGTGACGCGGGGCGCGACGACAGGCGCCAAAGGCACCGCCGAGTCTGCACAGGGCGTACTCGACCTGATCGATCGCGCCAGCCGCCGTCTCGGCGAGCAGCCGCACCGGATTCTGCTCGCGGATCTCCACCCCGTGGAGACGGGGCTGCGCGAGCTGTCCTCCGACGACACCCAGGATCTCGGCGGCGTGGGCATCGCGCGGCCGGTGAGCGCCACGCCGTCGGGTATCGGCGCCGCCGCCGGTCAGTTGATCGACGTCGAGGACCTCACGGCGGAACCCCTCGGCATTCCCGTCATCCCGATCGTTGGCGCTCTCGACTTCGATGACGCCGCCGCCCGGCTGAACGCCGCGCGCGACCGCGGCTGGCGGATCGTCGCGCTGATCGTGGCGGGCGATGACGGCGTGCTGATCGGCAACCGCGTGGACCGTGCCCTGCCGATCATCGACGAGGTTTCCGACGCCGGCACGCTGCCGCGCGGCGCATGGGCCGCCGTCGAGGTCGCACCCCTCGGCGCCGCCGTACAGCAGCTCGCCGATCCGCTGCGGCTCGCGGTGCTTCTCTCGCTCGATCCCGAGCGGGCACGTGGCGCGCGCAATGCGGCCCGCGCCCTCGTCGGGCACCGCGCTGGCATCGCGGTGCGGCGCGAGGCGTCTGGCGGTGGCTCGACACGCGAGCAGGCGCGTATGGCGACGCTCCGCGATGGCACCCAGGTGTCGATTGACATCGCCACCACGCCGCCGCCACTCGGTCACGTCTGCAGCGTCGATGATGTCGATGCGCGCCTGCTGGACGCCTTCTGGGCACCGCTGCCGCGCGCCGACGACAACGCCGCGCTGGCTCTGCAACTGCAGCGTCGACGCGCCGTCGGCCTCGCCGTCTTGGCAGAGCGCGGCGACGCCGGCCTCGAGCGCGTGCTCTCGGAGCACACCGCAGCCGACGTGATCGTGGTGGCGGCCGAGACCACAGCCGCTGTCGCCGGCGCCTCCACCACACCCGGCGCCGGGCACGCCCCGATCGTGATCGACATGGGCGGCGGGACGGTGGATCTCCACGTCGAGCTGGACGGCAGAACACGTGCGGTCGCAGCCGCCGGGGCGGGAGTGCTCGTCGACAGCATCTGCGGCGCGCTGCTCGGCATCGATCCACTGCGCGCGGAACGCGCCAAGCAGCTGCCGAGCGTCCACGTGGAGACGCCGTTCATCCTGCGCCACGAGGACGGCGGGCGCACCTTCCTGCCCCACCCCGCGCCTCCGCACACCGTCGCGCATCTCTGTGTCACCGAGCGACGCGAGGGCTCGCTCGACCCGCTCAGCGCCGATCTCGCACCAGAGCTCTGGGGACGCCTGCGCCGTGCCGCCAAGCGCGACGTCATCGCCGGCAACCTGCGGCGCGCGATCGAGGCGGTCGGCGGGCTGCCACAGGGCGAGCTCGCGATTCTCGTGGGTGGCTGCGCCGAGGACGCGGAGGTTGTGGACGAGGTGTCGCTCGCGCTCGCCGACCTCGACCTCGCCATCGCCCGAGGCGACGTTCTCGGCCAGCATGGTCCGCGCGCCGCGGTCGCCGTCGGCCTCGTACTGCTGCATGCGAGGGGCGCATGACGCCGCCCGCCGTCATCCTCGCTGCCGATGATCCGGCCGCCATCCGGGCAGTTGCGGCCGCCTTCGAGGAGGAGGGCGTGCCCCTCAGCGTGGTGCCCCCGAACACTGCTCGGGCTGCAGCACTGCTGTCTCCGCTCGGGATCGGCGTGGCGCCGCATGGCGATGAATTCGCGATCGCGCTCTCGACGGGTCCCGACGTCCCGTACGTCGTCGGCGATGATCCCCGGCAGGTGGGTCACATCGCTGCACGCATTGCCGCTCGGCGGCCGCTCGGAGTCGCCCCGTGAGCCGCCGTGTCCTCGTCACGGGAGGAAGCTCCGGTATCGGAGCCGCGATCTGCCGGCGTATGGCCACCGATGGCTGGACCGTCGCCGTCGCTGGGCGCTCGCCGGAGCGCACCCGAGCGATCGCCGACGAACTCGGCGGTGTGGCGGTGCTCGGCGATGTCGCGGACGCCTCGCACGATCCTGTCGCCGACGCCGCCGCGCAACTCGGTGGCCTTGACTGCGTGATCCTCAACGCCGGCGTCATCGCCGATGCCGACCTGCTGGCCACCGAGCAGGCCGACTGGCGCCACCTGCTGGAGGTGAACGTCCTCGCGGTGCATCGTCAGGCCCGCGCCGCGCACCCCGCGCTCGCGGCAACCAGCGGATCCCTGTTGATGACCAGTTC
>CAINDT010000007.1 GCA_903847495.1 uncultured Actinomycetes bacterium | reverse complement strand
TGGCCGCCGAGGCCCACCTTGCAGCCCTGGCCGATGAAGAACTCGACCGCATCCGCGCACATCAGGTGATGCGGGTTGAAGCCGTAGCGGCTCTGGATGCACTGGTAGTACCACTTCGTCGACAGGTCGCGCTCCGGCGGAATCATGCCGCCCTCGCCCGAGCAGGTCGCCGTGCCGGCCATCGAGGCGCCCTTGGCCAGAGCCATCTTCGCCTCGAGGGACAGAGCACCGAAGCTCATACCCGTGATGTAGATCGGAATGTCGAGCTCGAGCGGCTTCTTGGCGAAGCGGCCACCGATGACGGTCTTGGTGACGCACTTCTCGCGGTAGCCCTCGATCACGAAACGGGTCAGCGTGCCCGGCATGAACATGAGCTGATCCCAGTGCGGGATCGGCTTGAACATGGAGAAGCCACGCATGCGGTAGCGACCCAGCTCGGCCTTCATGTGGATGTCGTTCATCACCTCAGGGGTGAAGATCGGGCTCCGGCCGAGAACTGCGCGCTTGCGCTCGATTTCCTTAGCGTTGTCGCTCATCAGTATTCCCCCTTTTCCCTAGAGAACGAGCTTGCGCTCGGAAGGCTCAAGGCTGTCGTAGTTGTAGAGCTTCTTGCCGCAGACGAACTTCTGAAAGGCCGGGGGCGTGCCCAGTTCGTAGATGCGGAACTTGCGGTCGATGAACTCGGTGTCCGCGTCGGTCCACTCGCCGGGGACGCAGTCGATCCCGAGGGACCGAACCTTGCCGCCGACGTAGATGATGCCGTCGTACATCGAGTCACCGAGACCATGACCGGCGTCGCCGCAGATGACCTGGCGGCCACGCTGCATCATGAAGCCGGTGTTGGCACCGACGGAGCCCATCGTGAGGATGGTCCCGCCCTTCTGGTCGATGCCGGTGCGGGCGCCGAGGCGACCCTTGACGATCAGATCGCCACCGCGCATCGCGGCACCCGTCAGGGAGCCGGCGTTGCCCTCGACGACCACGGTGCCGCTCATCATGTTCTCGCAGGCGGACCAGCCGACGCGACCCTTGATGTGGACCTCGGGACCGTCGATGACGCCGCAGCCGAAGTAGCCGAGGCTGCCCTCGAACGTGATCTTGCAGCGGGTCAGGATGCCGACGCCGAGCGAGTGCTTGGCACCCGGGTTCTTCACCGTGACGTCAGTGATCCCCTGCTCGTTGATCAGCCAGCGCAGCTCCAGATTGATCTGGCGCGTGGTCAGATCGAGCGCGTCGAACTCGGCCTTCTCGCCGTCGATGCTCGAGATCTTGGGGACCTCGGCATTCGGCTCGACGAGACCGCGTGCGTCATAGACGATCTGGCTTTCACCGGTCAGCGCGTCCATACCATCACCTCACCCTCATACGGATCGTACGTGTCGATTTCATGGTCGATGATCGCGCGGATCGCCATCTCCTCGGATGCCATCGCGATCATGTTCTCGCCCTCGAAGAGGACCAGCGGCTTCGCCGCCATCTCGTCCTTCGCGACGCCCAGGGCATCGGCCGTGACGCAGATGTACGTGAACACGCCGTCGAGCTCGTCGAGGCTCAGCTCCATGGCCTCCTTGAGGCCCATGCCCTCGCTCATCTTCTCCGCCAGGTAGACGGCGATGATCTCCGAGTCGCACTCGGAGTTGAAGCGGTGGCCATTGCGCTCGAGGCGGCGGCGCCACTGGAAGTAGTTCGTCAGCTGGCCGTTGTGCACCACGGCGATGTCGCTAAACGGATACGCCCAGTAGGGATGCGCGCCCGAGATGTCCACGTCGGACTCGGTTGCCATGCGGACGTGGCCGATGGCGTGCGTGCCCTGGAACTTGTCCAGGTGGTACTGCGCGCAGACCGTGTCGGCGTCGCCGAGGTCCTTGATGATCTCGAGCGAGTGACCCAGCGAGAGGACCTCGCAGTCCGAGATGTCCTCGATCTGGTCGGCCAGCTTCTTCAGGTCGCCGCTGTAGTCGAGCGTGAGGCGGAACGCGTAGTCCGTCTCCTGCTCGCAGCTGATGATCTTCGCGCCCAGGCCAGCCAGACGGCGCTCCGCCTCGGCGCGATTGCGCTTGAGGCGGTCCTGGAACTCGAAGTCACGCGGCGTCGTGGTGTTCGCCGTCGTGTAGCGCATGACGACGTTCTCCGTCGGCTCTGCGTACAGCGCGTACCCGGTCGAGTCCGGGCCGCGATGCTTCATGGACTGCAGCATGCGGGTCATGTCCTGACCCACGTTGTGGTGTCCATCCTTGTAGATGATTCCTGCGATTCCGCACACGGTGATCTCTGCCCTCGTTGCGTCGTGGTTGTCGTTGTCTGACTCGACTCCGCCTTACGGCAGGATGTCGAGGTACTCCTGGACGTCCCATTCGGTGACGGTGGCGCAGTAGCGCTCCCACTCGTCCCGCTTGTAATGGCTGAACACCCGGTACATATCGCCGGGCAGTGCGGCCTTGATGACCTCGTCGTTATCGAGGGCGTCGAGCGCCTCGCCGAGCGTCATCGGAATCTTCTTGACTTCCTTGCCGGCGTTCATGGCGTCGTAGATGTTGCGCTCCTCCGGCTCACCCGGATTGATCTGGTTGTCGATGCCGTCACGCATGGCGGCGATCAGACAGGTGAGCGACAGGTACGGGTTGACGGCCGAGTCGACCGAGCGGTACTCGAAGCGCCCCGGGGCCGAGACGCGCAGCGCCGTCGTGCGGTTCTGGAAGCCCCAGTCCGCGAAGACCGGTGCCCAGAAGCCCGTATCCCAGAGGCGGCGGTACGAGTTGACCGTCGGCGACGAGATGGCGGTCAGAGCGCCGAGGTGCTTGAGGATGCCACCGATCGCCCAGAGGCCGATGTCGCCGGGCATCATCGGGTTGGCCGGGTCGGGCGCGTCGAACATGTTCTGATCGCCCTTCCAGATCGAGATGTTGTGATGGCAGCCGTTGGCCGACACGCCCATGAACGGCTTCGGCATGAAGCACGGGAACGCATCCATCTCGCGACCGACCTGCTTGCAGATCTGGCGGTACGTCGTGAGGTTGTCCGCGGTGATCTCCGCGCGATCGAAGTTGAAGTTCAGCTCGAGCTGGCCCGGGGCGTCCTCATGGTCGCCCTGGATCATGTCGAGGCCCAGACCCGCGGCGTACTCCATGACCTTGTGGATCAGCGGCTGGAACTCGGAGAACTGATCGATGTGGTAGCAGAAGGGCTTCGAGAGGCCCTCGACCGACGGCGTGCCGTCGGGGTTGTTCTTGAGCCACATCATCTCCGGCTCGGTGCCGGCCTTGAGGTGCATGCCGGTCTCGGCCTCGAAGGCCGCCTGCGTGCGCTTCAGCAGGCCACGGCAGTCGGAGGTGAGGTAGGCACCGGGATCGACGTCTTCCTCGCGACCGCGGAACAGCGTGCAGAAGACGCGACCGACCTTGGGATCCCACGGCAGCTGCGCGAAGGTCTCGGGGTCGGGCAGACCCACCAGCTCGCGCGACTCGGGGCCGTAGCCGATGTACTCGCCATGGCGGTCGACGAACAGGTTCGCCGTGGCGCCGTAGACGAGCTGAAAGCCCTTGCGGGCCATGCTCTCCCAGTGCTTCGCCGGGACACCCTTGCCCATCACGCGGCCGGTCACCGATGCGAACTGGTAGTAGATGTACTCGATGCCCTGGGCATCGATCTGGCGACGGACCTCCTTGACCTGGTCGTCTCGACCCGGCGTTGCGAGGTAGTTCTCCATATCCGTCATCGCGGTACCACTCTCCTCTCCCCTTTTCCCCCGGGCGTCCCCGGTGGTCCGAGCGTCCTCGGATTGCTAGAAAACGTAGGCGGGAGGGGGTCGCACGGCAATGTTCCGGGTAGGCACTCCGCGAGGCCCCGACAGGAGGGTTCGAACATATCCGTACACCACACTCCGCCATTTCGTTCCGGATTGTGGGACAAAACGCCCCGTGAATGGTGTTCTCAGCAGACCTTTGGTGTGTGCAGGCGCTCCGCGACGCTGGTACGGTGTGCGACCTGAACACACGGACGCCACCCATCCCTTCCCCCAGCGACGCCCAGGTCGACGAGCGCCGCGTCCTCTACGAGATCATCCGCACGGTCTCGTCGAGCGTCGATCTCGAGCAGGTGCTCGGCGCCATCGTCGAGCTCGTGACCGAGCAGACGCGCGCCCACGCGACGCTGATCTTCATCGCCGAGGGTCCCGACGAGGATCTGGTGCTCCAGTCCGTCTCCGACGACACCTACCGCGATCAGATCGGCTCGGTGCGGATGAAGCGCGGCGAGGGCCTCGCCGGCTGGGTCGCGAAGCACCGCGAGCCCGTCTTCATCGCCGAGAACGCGCTGCAGGACCCGCGCGTCAAGTACTTCCCCGAGTTCGAGGAGGAGAAGTACCAGTCGATCGTGTCCGTGCCGCTGATCGCCCCCGACAGCGAGCTGATCGGCGTCATCGCCCTGCATGCCGAGGCGCCGCGCGTCTTCACCGAGGAGGACGCGGCCTTCGTGATCCACTCGGCCTCGCTTGTAGCCTCCGCGATCGTCAACGCGCGCCTGTACGAGGCCGCCCGCCGGCGGGTGCGCGAACTCGAGGGCCTGTCGGCGCTGTCCAACGTCGTCTCGACGGCCGCCACGCTCGACGACCTACTCCCTGTCGCCGTGACGCGCGCCCTGCCGCTCCTCCAGGCCGAGAGCGCGCACATCTACCTGCTCGATCGCGGCGACCGCCTGCAGCGCCACGCCTCTGCGCCCGAGGTCGGTGACGCGCCTTCGGCCGTCACCGTGAGCGAGCTCGCGGAGTCGCGCCGCACCGGCAGCACCAGCGCCGTCCAGGCCACGCTCGGCGCCGCACTCTGGGGCGCCTCGGCCGAGCCTGGTGCGCTCCTCGTGCCGATGCTGGCCGACGGCGAAGTGCTCGGCGCGCTCGTCGTCCACACCGCAGCCGGTCGCCGCTTCTCCCCGGACGATCGCGAACTGGCCGCCTCGATCGCGTCCCAGATTGCTGTCGGCATCAAGAAAATTCGCCTGATCGAGGGCCTCGAGGAGCGCAACCTGATCAAGGACTTCTTCGCCGACCTGGCCGCCGGGCGCTTCGCCGACGGTCTGTCGTCGCGCGCCCGCCGGCTCGGCTGCGACTTCACCCAGCCCAAGCTCGCGCTCGTCGCGATCGGCTGGCGCGACGCGGGCGACGAGGAGCGCGCGACGGCGCTCGAGCGCTTCCGCGCCAGCCTCGTGCGCGCCCTGCCCGGCGTGCTGGTGGACCAGCGCGATGAGGAGGCCGTGGCGCTCGTCCCCGCGCTCGGTGCCGACGAGAGCGACGCGCTGCGCCGCCTGGAGAAGGCGCTCGGCGAGGGAGCCAACCGGCTGCCTCTCGTCGTGGGCGTCTCCAGCCCCTGCCTCGGCGCCGCCGCGCTCGCGACGGGACTCCAGGAGGCGCGCCAGGCTGCGCTCGCCGCCCCGGTGATCGTCGATGCACCCGCCGTCGTGCCGTACGACGGCCTCGGTCCCTACAAGTACCTGCTGCGCGTGCCGCTCGACGGCGACGTCCGCGATCGCCAGCGCGACGCCCTGCGCAAGCTCGGCGACTACGACCGCCAGCGCCAGGCGCAGCTGACGCGCACGCTCGAGGAGTTTCTCCGCCAGCGCGGCAACATCTCCGCCACCGCGCAGGCCCTGTATGTGCATCCGAACACGCTGCGCCAGCGCCTCCGCCGCATCGAGGAGTTGACGGGCATCAGCATCAAGGGCGACGACTGGCTGATGATCGAGATCGCGCTCAAGCTGATCCGCCTCGAAGAGGCGCTCGGCCGCCAGGCCTAGGCCGATCAGGTCCGGAATGGGGTCAGACCCCATACCGAACTCGGTCAGGTCGATGGAACCCGAAGCCATTCGGGAGTTCGGAATGGGGTCTGACCCCATTCCGAACCTGATCGTCGGGCGACATCTTCACCACCCCAATGCCCATGGCTGCGGCGGGCAATCGTAGGATCCAGCCATGACCGCTCCGATCCGCATCGGCATCAACGGCTTCGGCCGCATGGGGCGACTCGCCCTGCGCGCCGCGTGGACGTGGCCCGAGCTCGAGTTCGTGCACATCAACGAGTCGGGCGGCGACGCCACGACCTGCGCGCACCTGCTCGAGTTCGACTCCGTGCACGGGCGCTGGCCGCATGCCGTGGCCGCGGAGGGCGACGCGATCTCGATCGACGGTGCGCTGGTCACCGCGTCGAGCAAGGACGACCCCGCCGCGATCCCGTGGGGCGACATGGGCATCGACCTCGTGCTCGAGGCGACGGGGCGCTTCAAGACGCTGGATGCCCTGCAGCCGCACTTCAACAACGGCGCGCGCAAGGTCGTCGTCGCCGCTCCCGTCAAGGATCCGGCCGCACTCAACGTCGTCATGGGGGTCAACGACGACCGCTACGACCCCGACGTCCACGACATCGTGACCGCGGCCTCCTGCACCACGAACTGCCTCGCGCCCGTCGTCAAGGTGCTGCACGAGGGCCTCGGTATCCGCCACGGCCTGATCACCACGCTGCACGACGTCACCAACACGCAGACGATGGTCGATGCGCCCCACAAGGACCTGCGCCGGGCACGCGCGGCGAGCATGTCGCTGATCCCCACCACCACCGGCTCGGCCACCGCGATCGGGTTGATCTTCCCCGAGCTCCAGGGCAAGCTCAATGGCCTCGCCGTGCGCGTGCCGCTGCTCAACGCCTCGCTCACCGACTGCGTGTTCGAGGTGGCCCGGGAGACGACGGCCGAGGAGGTCAACGCGCTGCTGCGCACAGCCAGCGAGGGCCCGCTCGGCCACGTGCTCGGCTACGAGGAGCGCCCGCTGGTCTCCGTGGACTACAAGGACGATCCGCGCTCGTCGATCGTCGATGCCCTCTCGACGATGGTCGTCGGCGGCACGCAGGTGAAGGTCCTCGCCTGGTACGACAACGAGTGGGGCTACGCCAACCGCTACGCCGAGCTCGCGCGCCTCGTGGGCGCGCGCCTGTCGGCGTAGGATCACCCCGATGAACGCCGCCGCCCGCGCCGGGGATCTGCGCAACTACGCGCTGGTGACGGCCGCCTACTGGGCGGACACGATCACGGACGGCGCGATCCGGATCCTCGTCCTCTTCTACTTCTACGACCTCGGCTACAGCCCGCTCGAGGTCGCCACGCTGTTCGTGTTCTACGAGGCCTTCGGCATCGTCACGAACCTGTTCGGCGGCTGGCTCGCTGCGCGCTTCGGCCTCAAGTCGACGCTGATCTCGGGCCTTGCGCTCCAACTCGGAGCGCTCCTGATGCTCGCGCTCGCCCCCGATCCCTGGCTCGTGGTGCCGTACGTGATGGCCTCACAGGCCGTCAGCGGCGTCGCCAAGGACCTGACCAAGATGAGCTCCAAGAGCGCCGTCAAGCTGGTCGTACCCGAGGGCTCCTCCGACGCCCTCTTCAAGTGGGTCGCGATCCTGACGGGCTCGAAGAACGCGCTCAAGGGCGTGGGCTTCTTCGTCGGTGGTCTGCTGCTCACCGCCGTCGGCTTCCAGCCGGCACTCGGCATCCTCGCGGTGCTGGTCGGCGCCGCGCTGCTGCTCGTCCTCGTAGCCATCCACGGCCAGTTGGGACGCCCCGACGCCAAGGCGCGCTTCCGCCACATGTTCTCGAACAACCACGCGGTGAACCTGCTCGCCGCTGCGCGCATCTTCCTGTTCGCCTCACGCGACGTGTGGTTCGTGGTCGGACTGCCCGTGTTCCTGCGCAGCGTGCTGGGTTGGAGCTTCTGGGAGGTCGGCGGTTTCATGGCGATCTGGGTGATCGGCTACGGGATCGTCCAGGCCTTCGCGCCGCAAGTGCTGCGACGCTCGGGCTCCCGCGAGCCGTCGGGCTTCACCGCCGCGTGGCTGGCCTTCCTGCTCGCTCTGCTGCCCGCCGGCATCGCCATCGCCCTCGCCGCGGACGCCGATCCGACGATCGTGCTGGTCGTCGGTCTGATCATCTTCGGCGCCGTCTTCGCCCTCAATTCGGCCGTGCACTCGTTCCTGATCCTGCACTACGCCGACGGCGACAAGGTGGCGATGAACGTCGGCTTCTACTACATGGCCAACGCCGGCGGCCGTCTCGCCGGCACGATCCTCTCGGGCCTGCTGTACCAGTGGCAGGGGCTCGAGGCGTGCCTGTGGGCGTCGGCCGGGATGGTGCTGGTAGCGGGCGTCATCTCACTGCTGCTGCCGCGCGTATCCGCTCCTGCGAAGCCTGTCGCTCCGCTGAGCTGATCGCGTCTGACGACGCGAGGGCCTTGAGGTGGCTCAGTCTGAAAAGACTGATTCACCTCAAGGTCATCGCGTCGCCTCGTCTCGAGATCCTCAGGAAACCCTTGCCACTGCTGGCGCAGTTGATCAGCCAAGGCGACGGGATCACCTCGAGGTGAATCGGTCTATACAGACCGAGCCACCTCGAGGTGGTCACGTCGTCTAGCCGCGCGCCTTGATCAGCTCGGTCAGCTTCGGGACGACCGTGGTGACGTCGCCGACGATGCCGAAGTCGGCGTAGTCGAAGATCGGCGCGTTCTTGTCCTTGTTGATCGCGACGATCGTGCCGGAGCCCTGCATGCCGACCTTGTGCTGGATCGCGCCGGAGATGCCACACGCGATGTACAGCTTCGGCGTGACGGTCTTGCCCGTCTGGCCGACCTGGGCGCTGTAGGGGTACCAGCCGGCGTCGACGACGGCGCGCGTCGCGGCGACGGCACCGCCGAAGGCGGCGGCGCACTCCTCGATCGGACCGAAACCGGCGGCGTCGCCGAGACCGCGACCACCGGCGACGAGCACCTCGGCCGCACCGATGTCGGGACCGGAATCCTCGGCATCCTCGTGGCCGACAAGCTGGACGGCCTGCGAGTACGCCTTGAACGACGGCGAGAAGCGCTCGACCGGCGCCGAACCGCCAGTGCCCTCCGTCGCCGCGAAGGCGTTGGAGCGCGTGACGACGACGCCGACCGGCGTCGTGAAGCCGCAGTGCGCAAGCACGGAGTCGCCGAGACCCGAGCGGCGGGTGACGAGCGCGCCGCCCTCCGCGTGGAGCTCGACGGCGTCGATCACGATGCCGGCACCGAGGCGCGCGGCAAGACCCGCCATGGCGTCGGCCGCCATGATCGAGGCACCGGCCAGCCAGTAGCGGTACTGGCCGCTCTCCTGCGCAGAGGCGCAGGCATCGACGACGGGCTGGGCGATGCCACTGGCAAGCGCCGCGTCATCGGCAACACGCACCTTGGACGCGCCGAAGCCACCGAGGGCGCCCATCGCCGCGTCGTCCAGGCCGGAGCCGCAGACGATCGCCTCGACCGGCTCGCCGAGCGCGGCGCCGAGCCGGGCCGCCTCTTCGAGCACGCCGAGGGAGCCCTTGGCGATCTCGCCGCCCTGGACCTCACAGAGAACCGCGATGCCGGCCATTACGCGACCACCTTCTTCTCGATCAGGAATGCGACGAGCTGCTCGGCGGCCGAGCCGTCGTCCTCGATGACGATCGTGTCGCCACGCCCCTCGGGCTTCGACAGCCCGGAGACGGACGTGCCGGCACCCGCGGCGCCAACCGCACCCGCGTCGACGCCGAGGTCGGCGAGCGACAGCACCTCATGCGGCTTGCGCTTGGCGCCCATGATCGCGGGCAGCGGCGGGTAGCGCGGATCGTTGATCGCGTCGGAGACCGACACGACGCACGGCGTCGTCGCCTTGACGGTGTCGTAGCCCGTCTCGACCTGGCGCTTGACGGTGACGGCGCCGTCGCCCAGCTCGATCGACGCGGCCTGCGTGACGCAGGGCAGCTCGAGCAGCTCGGCGACCATGCCGGCCATCACGTAGGACTCGGAGTCCGCGGCCTGCTGGCCGAGCAGGATCAGGTCGTAACCACCGCGCTTGAGCGCCGCGGCGAGGATGCGCGCGGTGCCGAGCAGGTCGCTGCCCGCAGCTGCGTCGTCGGCGATATGGACCGACTGATCGCCGCCCTGCGCCAGCGCGCGGTCAACGGAGCGGCTGGCGCTCTCGGGACCGACGGTGACGACGGTGATCTCCGTGTCGGGCGCCGGGCCCTCCTTGATCTGGACCGCCGCCTCGATCGCATGGCGATCGTACGGGTTGAGCGTGTTCTCGCCGCTACGGACGAGTCGATTGGTGCCCGCATCGATCCGCTTCTCAGCGGTCGGGTCCGGGACTTCCTTGACGCAGATCGCGATGCGCACTGATTCGCCTCCTGAAGATGCCGTTGGCAACGATACCCAACGTCGTCAGATGATTCGCCGGGTTCAGGCCGCGCGGCTGAACGGACCGCGCACGCGAGCCCACCGTGGGCGCCGACGCGCGGCCGGCTGCGGGATGTCCGCGCCGCGCGCTGCGGCAATGCCAGCAGCCACGATCGACTCCTCGATATGGCCGGCACGACGCAGGATCGTGCTCGCCAGCGCGATCTCGTCGGCTGGCGAGGTGTCGTCCTCGACGATCCCGCGCGCCAACTCCACCGCGACGTCGCGGCGGTAGGCGCCCTGATCCATCAAGTAGCAGGCTGCACGGGCTGCGCTCATGGCCCCAACCTACCCCCGTGCCGCGGGCCGAGGGGCGCCATCCACGGATCTGAACAGAACGTTTACGCACGCGTTCACCGCGCCTGGGCAGCGTGCCGTCGCACAAAATCGTCGTCTTCCTGCGCGAATGTGAAGCGCGGCGGCCACCTTCACCAGTCCGGAACGCGATGTCCCCAATCGCTTTACCCATGGCCCACCGGATGCTCCGTACGTTGGAGCCTGACCGCGACACCCGCGGGATCCCTAAGGAGGATCATGAACCGGAAAGGTCGTCTCATCGCGCTCGGCATCTGCGCGGCGATCGGCGCGGCGTTCGCCGTGCCGTCGATCGTCGGTGCCGACGCACCTGTCCCGCTCGCCCGCAACGCGTACGCGGTCAGTGGTTTCAAGGTCTCGCCCGAGGGCAAGCAGGCCCGCTCCATCGTGCCGACCAACAGCAAGGGCAAGTTCCCGCTGCGCACCATGGATCTGAGCCAGGTGCCGTGGGGCACCACGGTGACGGGTGTGGTGGGCATCGAGTTCACGAACCCGACCAACTGCGGCTCGTCGCCGGCGTTCACGTACAGCGCCACCAGCCGCGCCTGCCAGAACTCCTACGGTGCGGGTGTCTCGTTCCCGCTGCAGCTGCCCAAGCCGCTGCGCGCCGCGAAGGTCGGCATCCTCGGCGGTCTCAACGAGAACGGCGATTGCGCCGGCTCGTTCGACAAGCCGTCGGCGCCTCCTGGCTTCCTCTGCGTCTACCCGGGCAACACCGGCTCGGCCGCTGAGTACTTCGACAAGAGCGAGGCCGACATCTTCAACATCTCGAAGAACGGCGACGGTGCCTACGCGGTCGAGGTCTACCCGCTGACGGGTAACGCCTCGAAGCACGGCTTCCGCATCACCGCTCAGGGCGCGATCGCGGGTGCAGCCAAGTTCTACGGCACGTGGGCCTACACGGCGCCGACCAAGGAAATCCCCCTCACGGAGTCGGCCTCCTAGGCCCCTCCGCAGACCCTGAAAGGCACTGTTATGAAGAAGCGATTCCTCATCCTCGTCGCCGCGCTGCTGGCCACCATGGTCGTCACCGCGCCGGCCATGGCCGTCACCAAGATCGTCACGGGCGGCTCGACCGGCCTCCAGATCCTCGGCTCGGCGCTCGCGTCGGCGTACGGCAAGGACACGGGCGGCAAGTACCGCGTCACCGTCTCGGGCGGTGGCTCGGGTGCCGGCCAGACCGGTGCGGCCAACGGCACGTTCCAGATCGGCAACTCGTCGTCGGACATGTCGTCCTCGACGCCGAAGGGCCTGACGTTCACGCCGATCACGAAGGAGCCCTTCGCGATCGTCGTGAACAAGTCCAACCCGATCAAGGGCCTCACGGCCGCACAGGTGAAGGCCATCTTCTCCGGCCAGGTCACCAACTGGAAGGACGTCGGCTGGGCCGCGGGCGGAGCCATCAAGTGCTTCTCGCGCGTCGCCACCTCCGGCACCCGCCAGTCGTTCCAGAAGCTCTTCCTGGGCAGCATCAGCACGCCCGTGTCGAACTCGTGCCCGGCGCTCGCGTCGAACGCGCTCGACCGCTCGGCTGTTGCCAACTCGAAGTCGGGTATCGCGTTCGTGACCTACGCGTACACGATCGGCTCGGGTGGCGCGACCGTCAAGACGCTGCCGATCGACGGCGTCTCGCCGTCGCTGACCAACGTGGTCGCCAATAAGTACAAGTTCTGGAACTGCCAGTACTTCGTCACCAAGGGCGAGCCCGCTGGTGATGTCGCCACGTACATCAACTGGGTGCGCAGCGCCAAGGGTGCGGCAGTCATCAAGAGCTACGCCGTGCCGTTCACGGGCACGTACGACCAGTGCATCGCGGGCTAGTACCAGCCTGACGACGCTCCCGTGGGGGAGCCGGGCCTCGGCCCGGCTCCCCCACACCAATCCCCCCACACCGCCATGGCTACTTTCACCCGACCGCTGACCACCCCGACTCCATCGGCCGCACCCTCTGGCGCCCGCGGCGATGCTGTCTTCCGCGGCCTCGTCATCGCAATCTCGGCCTTCATGCTGGTCGTGATCGCCGCGATCGCCGTCTTCGTGTTCTACACGGGCTGGCCGTCCTTCTCCGCGAACGGCCTGAGCTGGTTCGGCACCGGCGACGATCCGCTGGACGTGCAGCTCGGCAACTCGTTCCTCGGGGATCCCGAGACCGGCGAGCCGTCCACCACGCTCAACGCCTGGCCGGCAATCCTCGGCACGCTGCTGACGACCGGCGGTGCGCTCATCCTCTCCTTCCCGTTCGCGCTGCTCGGGGCGATCTTCATCGCCGAACTGGCGCCCAAGCGCCTGGCCGCGATCCTCGACCCGATCGTCACCATCCTCGCCGCGACGCCGTCCGTCATCTACGGCCTGTTCGCGATTCTCGTGCTTGCCCCGCGCATCGAGCAGAACCTGATCCCGCAGAAGCAGGCCGAGGAGCTCTCTGCGATCGTCACGCTGACCGGCGCCAACGTCCTGCTCGGCATCCTCGTGCTGACGCTGATGATCGCGCCGCTGATGATCGCGATCTTCGCGGACGCCCTGCGCGCCGTGCCGACCAAGTGGAAGGAGGGCGCGATTGCCCTCGGCTGCGACGAGTGGCGGATGACGCGTCGCGTCTCGCTGCGCGCGATCCGCCCGGCGCTCGTGGCCGGCACCACGCTCGCGATGGGCCGCGCCGTCGGCGAGGCGATCGCGCTGTCGATGGCGACCGGCTCGATCGGCTTCGTCCCCAACCCGCTGGACGGCTACTTCTTCTTCCTCGAGCCCGTGCGCACGATGGCCTCGTCGATCGTCGACTACTCCGAGGGCTTCGAGTCGCCGGAGCTGAAGGCCAACCTGTTCGCCTTCGGCGTGATCCTCCTGATCATGACCGCCACGCTGACGATCGGGGCGAAGATCGCCTCGCGCGCGGCCGAGCGTCGCCTCGGGGGCGGCCAGTAATGCCGACTCGCATCTCGGATCGCGCCGGCGTCGCTGCCGCATACATCGCCGGCCTGGTGCTGATCGTCGCCGTCGCCGTGATCATGCTGTGGCTGGTCTGGCAGGGCCTCGGCACGATCTCGTGGGACTTCCTGACCACCGGTCCCGCTCCGGGTTCGCTCGAGCAGGGCGTCGCCGGCGGCATCCTGCCCGCGCTGGTCGGCACGCTGATCGTGATCGTCTTCGGCATGCTCGTGGCCATCCCCCTCGGCCTCGGCGTCGCGATCTTCCTGACGGAGTACCGCCAGCCGAGCTGGCTGGCCAAGGGCACCGACACGGCGATCGACCTGATCTTCGGCGTGCCGTCGGTCGTGTTCGCCCTGTTCGGCCTCGCGATCTTCTCGCAGGGCTGGCTGTCCTGGCTGTCCAATCCGGTCGGCGACGCCGGCATGGCCACCGCACAGTCGTTCTTCTGCGCCTCGCTGATGATGGCGTTGATCGGC
>CAINDT010000006.1 GCA_903847495.1 uncultured Actinomycetes bacterium | reverse complement strand
TGATGTAGTTAACGGAGGGGTCTGGCCCCTCTCTCAACCGCCGTCAGCCCGACTGTTCGCTGGCCTCGCGGCGCAGGCGCGCCTCCGGCTCCTCGCCGTCGAGGAAGAAGCGCTGCTCGTAGGCGACCTCGCCCGTCTGCTCGCGATGCCAGCGGACGCGCAGCGGGATCTGCGCCAGGTGGAAGAGTCCGAGCTGTGGGCAGCGACGATCGGACTCCTCGGCCAGCTCCTTGATGCGCTCGTCGCTCTCGTCGGTGTCGAGCCAGAGGTCGTAGTTGACCTGCTCGAACTTCGGCTGGAGGTGGAGGTCGAAGAAGAAGCCACGGATATCGATCAGCGAGCGGATGCCGGTGCGCAGGTTCCGGTAGGCGAAGCCCTGGTCGCGTGCCACGACGGTGATGGTGATCGAGGTGCACATCGAGAGCGCGGCCAGCTGGTAGTGGACGGGCGTCCAGCCGCGCGACTGGCCGATCAGGTCCGGCGGGTCGCCGATGTCGAACCCCTTCGGCTCGTCGGCCATGATCGAGTGCTGGCCCTCCATGAAGGCCTCCACCAGCATCTGGTCGTGCGACTGCGTGGTGACATCAGTGATGCCGATGTACGCGGGGAACTCCTGCTCGCTCATGGTGTCTCCTCTGCTGCGGTGGCGCGAGCCTACTGCGCGCAGCGAGGCAATGCCAGCGGCCTGGCTAGTTGTGGTCGCGCGGGAACACGTAGTCCCACGTGCGATCGAGTAGCGGCGTGCCGTTCTCCTGCACCGTCAACGTGCACGAGACGAGGTAGTCGGTCGCCGTGCAGCGCATCTCGCTGTGGGCGACGATAGCGACCGTGAGCTCGCCGTCCTCGTAGAGGCACGTGTTCTTGACGATCACCTCGGCCGACAGCGGGTCGTCGTCCTTGATGCGCATCGTCGTGACTGACGAGTCCTCCCAGACGATCCCGTTCTCGTACCTCCACGCGCCGCCGATGTCCCAGTCGAACACCGACTCGGTGATGCCCGTGGCCGGGTCGTAGGTGCGGGTGCGACTACCGCCCGAGCCGGGGCGCAGCATCTCGACGTCGGGAATCGGCGGCTCGAAGGGCGGGTCGAGCGGGCGCGTGATCGCGTCGGCCGGGCTGGCCGGGCGCTCGGGCAGAAGCAGCGACGAGGCGCCGGTGCGGATGCCGAGCGTGACCGGCACGGGCGACGGCCAGGCCCACGGCCAATAACACGGCGAGATCGCGATGCGGAGGCGGTTGCCGGGCTGGAAGCGGTGGGCGATCGAATCGAGCGGCACGTCGACCAGCAGCTCCTCGCCCGGGACGACGGCCTCGGGACGATCGTTGCCGTGGCGATGGCAGAGATTGAGCTGACCGCGCGTGACGAGCAGCGACGAGCCGTCCGGCGCAACCTCGCTGAGGCGCACCGAGACCATCGCGGTCGGCTGGTCGGCGGTGATCGCCAGACGCGCGGTGGCGTGGCCGAGGATCGCGAACGATGCGTCGAGCGGGTCGGAGGTGAAGCACAGGCTGAGTGCCTCCTCGCCGCGTTGGTCGAGCGGCAGGTCGTCGGACTTGCCGTCCGCGCACCAGGAGCCGCCGTCGAGGCCAACGGTCTGCACGCTCTCGATCGGGAACACCTGCTCGTGGCCGGGATCACCGCCGAGGGTGCCGTGGCCGAGGACGAGCTCGCGTGTCTCGAGGCGCGGCGAGGGCCACGTCTCCTCGCCGATCCAGCGGCCCGGCCGGTCGGTGAGACGCGGCGACGGCACAACGGGATCCTGCTCGTAGGCGATCAGCATCGGGTCGCCGTCGATGCCGCTATCGATGCCCTTGAGCCAGCGGTCGAACCAGCGCGTCTGCTCGGCAAGGATGCCGACGCGTGGCGACGGCGGGCCATGGATCGGATCGTTGTGACCCCACGGGCCGATGATCGCCCTGCGCGGACCCTGCGCACGTTCGAGCACGCGGAAGGCCGAGTCGGTGTAGCCGTCCGTCCAGCCGGCGATGCAGAGAATCGGCGTGTCGATCTTGTCGAAGTCCTCGCACGCCGAGCCGTGGCGCCAGTAGTCATCACGGCGCTGATGCGCCATCCAGTACGCGATCCACGGCTCGAGATTCATGCGCTCGAGCCACGCCTCGCGCCAGCCCTCGCCGTAGATCGCCGGCACCGGCGGGCGCGCCTGCCAGCCGTGCATGCAGACGCTCCAGTGGAGCATGTCCATCGCGTCGATCAGGCCGCCGCGATAGTGGACGTCGTCGGTGTAGCGATCGTCGGTCGAATAGCCCGACGCCACTGCCTTCAACGCGGGCGGTCGGCGCGCGGCGATCTGCAGGCCATTGAAGCCCGTCCACGAGTAGCCCGTCATCCCCACCGCGCCCGTGCACCACGGCTGCGCGGCGATCCACGCGATCGCATCGACGCCATCCTGCGTCTCCTGCTCGGTGTACTCGTCGGGGCAGAGGCCGGTCGACTCGCCGGTGCCGCGGATGTCGATCCGGATACCGGCGTAGCCCTCGCCGGCGAACCAGCGCATCTCCTGCTCGTCGCTCGCAACGGTGCCGTCGGTCAGTCGGTAGGGTCCGTACTCGATGACGGCCGG
>CAINDT010000005.1 GCA_903847495.1 uncultured Actinomycetes bacterium | reverse complement strand
CGCGACACGCTCGACGGCGGTCATCATGGGCCCGGGCCCGAAATGGACGCGTATCCAGAACCGCGACCTGATCGCGGGTGGCGGTCATAGCGGGCCCGGGCCCAAGATGGACGCCGGATCCACCACCGCCTAGGAGCTTTGCCTTGGGGCCAGGCACCAACGCAACGACGATCGACGAGACACCTAGAGCCCGAGCAGCCGCTCGAGCACCTGCGCAACTCCATCGTCCGCGTTGGACGCCGTGATCTCGTCCGCTGCGGCGAGGACGTCGGCGTGCGCGTTGGCGACGGCGACGCCGTGCCCCGCACTGCGGATCATCGGCAGGTCGTTCGGCATGTCGCCGAAGGCGATCACGTCCTCGAGGGCGATGCCGTGGCGCGCACACGCCACGCGCAGCCCGCGGGCCTTGTCGACACCGGCGGCGGAGAGCTCGACGATGCCGTAGCCCGAGTGCGTCACGTTGGCGCGCTCACCGACGATGCGCTGGACGACGCGAACCAGCTCGTCGTGGTCGAGGTCGTCGTCGCGCACGATCAGCTTGGTGGTGTCGTTGTCTCGCACCATCTCGAGGACGTCGCCGAGCAGCGTGTCGCCGGGAATCGGCCAGCGCGACGGGTAATCGGTATCGCGGCCGAACTGGAAGGTCATCTCGCAGGCAAAGCGGCAGCCGGGCGCGTCCTGGCGCAGGTTCTCAACGAGTTCGACCGCCAGCGCGCTCGGCAGCGGCGCGTGGTCGATCACGGCGTGCTCATCGACGTCGTAGAGCAGGGCGCCGTTGGCACAGACCACGATCGAGTGGGCGCCCGTCGCGTCGGGGAGATCGCGCACCCAGCGCGGCGGTCGCCCCGTGACGAGCACGACGTCGATGCCGCGGGCGATCACGGCATCCAGCGCGCGGCGCGTGCGCTCGCTCACCGCCCCCTCGGGGTCGAGCAGCGTGCCGTCCAAGTCGGAGGCGACGAGGCGTGGGAGGCCGCCGTTCATGCGGCACCCTTGCTTGACTGATTTCCGTCATATGCGACGGAGGTCATCCGCGGCACAAGCATGTCACGAAATCCCGAGTGCACGACCGAACGAGCTCCCTCCGCTGCGGATCTTCCGCAGATACCATCCCCTCCTCCCGTACGACGCCGAGGCCCGCGCTTGCGGGCCTCGCGCGTTTCCGGGCTCATCCGAGCAGGAAGCCGAGGAAGACGGTGTTCGCCACGAGCAGCACGGCGACGATGACGGTGAAGCGCGTGAGGTTGCGCTCCATCACCTGCGTCGCGCCGAACTGGCCCTGGCCAATGCCGAAGGCGCCGGAGAGCCCGGTGTCCTTGCCCGAGTGGGCGAGCACCAGAACGATCACAAGCACCCCGAGGATCACCTGAAGTGCAACGAAGACGCCTTCGATCATGAGCGGAGTGTACCCCGCCGTCTAGATCAGCGCGACGGTGCCCGTCGCACCGGCGACGAGACGGCCGATCACCGGGCCGGGCAGGACCGACGGATCGGTGTCCGCGGGCACGGCAGCAAGCAGGCCACCCGACGTCTGCGCAT
>CAINDT010000004.1 GCA_903847495.1 uncultured Actinomycetes bacterium | reverse complement strand
GCGCGTCGCTCGAGATGCAGAGCTTCACGCCCGCGTTGATGGCGGCGCGGGCGTGCTCGGGGCGCAGGTCGAGGCGCTTCGGGTTCGCGTTGATCTCGAGGAACGTGCCGGTGCGGGCGCACGCGGCGATCAGTGCCTCGACGTCGACGTCGTACGGCTCGCGACCGTCGAGCAGGCGCCCGGTCGGATGCGCGATCACGTCGACGTGCGGATGCTCGATGGCGGCGACCATGCTGGCCGTCAGCTGCTCGCGGTTCTGGCCGCGCACACCATGGGCGGAGGCGACGACCCAGTCGAGCTCGGCCAGCACCTCGTCGGGTAGGTCGAGCACGCCGCCCGGCAGGATGTCGACCTCGATGCCCGTCAGGAGGTGAAAGCCCTTCGCCTCGAGGCCCTTCGCCGCCTTCTGCACGCGCTTGGCGTTGGCGAGCGTCTCGGCCGGATCGAGGCCGATGCCCATGCCGACCGCCTTGGAGTGGTCAGTGACTGCGTAGTAGGTGAGCCCGCGCTCCATCGCCGCCTGCGCCATCTCGGTTGGCGTTGCCTTGCCGTCGGATGCGTCGGAGTGGCCGTGGAGGTCGCCCTTGATGTCCTTCAACTCGACGAGCTTCGGCAGCGTGCCATCGGCCGCGGCCTCGATCTCTCCCTGGTGCTCGCGCAGCTCGGGCGGGATCCACGCGAGGCCGAGGCGCTGGTAGACGTCGGCCTCCTTCGCGCACGGCTCGGGCTCGCCACCGTCGATCGGCGCGAAGCCATGCTCGGACAGACTCAGGCCTTGATCGCGAGCGCGCTCGCGCAGCGCCACGTTGTGCGCCTTCGAGCCGGTGAAGTGCTGCAGCAGCGAGCCCCATTGCGAGGGGTGGATGACGCGCAGATCCACCTGCATGCCGTCGTGCAGCACGACCGACGCCTTGGCGTCGCCGAGTGCGATCACATCCTGCACGCCCGGGTGCTCGGCGAAGCGCTGGAGCAGCGGGCCCGGATCGTCGGACGACGCGACGAGATCGACATCGCCGACGACCTCCTTGCGGCGGCGCAGCGAACCCGCGATCTCAGCCTCGCGACAGCCCGGCTCGGCGCGCAGCGCCTCGACCAGCATCTCCGCGCGATCAAGCGCGTGGTCGAGCAGGATCACGTGCTTGCGCGGACCACCGCCGGCGTTGAGCGCGTCGAGGATCGTCTGCTCCTTCTTGGCACCGAGGCCCTTCAGCTCGCGCAGCTGGCCCGCCTCGCAGGCGGCCTTGAGCGCGTCGGGCGAGTCGATACCCAGCTCGGCGTACAGGCGCTTGGCGGTCTTCGGACCGACACCCGGGACGCCCATCATCTCGACGAGGCCATCCGGGTACTTCTCGCGCAGCTTCTCGAGCGCCTGCAGCGTGCCCGTCTCGCGGTACTCATCGACCTTGGCCGCGATCGTCGCGCCGATACCGGGGAGATCGGTGAGCCGACCCTCCTCTGCCATCCGCTCGACCGACTCGGCGGTCGTGCGGAACTGGTCGGCGGCACGGCGATACGCAATCACCTTGTGCACGATCGCGCCGTCGAGCTCCGACAGGCTCGCGAGGAGGTCGAAGAGATCAGCGACCTCGCCGTTCTTCACCGCCATGATCGAGTCCCTCGCACACGCATACCCGCAACGTCGCACACCCGGAGGACGCCCGCAAGCGGGCAGCAGTGCGCTGCCGCTCAGGCACGTGCGGCATGATCCGTCCGGATGAGCAGTGCCGCCACCGAGCGATTCGTCGTCTGCGTGCCGACGTACAACGAGCGCGAGAACCTCGAGCGGATGATCGAGGCGATCGGCGCGGCGCGCGAGCGCGCGACGATCCCGGGCGACGTGCTCGTGATCGACGACGGCTCGCCCGACGGTACCGGCGAGATCGCCGACCGACTGGCCGCCGAGCACGACTGGGTGCACGTGCTGCACCGCAGCGCCAAGGAAGGCCTCGGCCGCGCGTACCTGGCCGGCTTCCGCTGGGCGCTCGACCAGGGCTACGACTACATCTGCGAGATGGACTGCGACTTCTCGCACGACCCGGGCCGCCTGCCCGACCTCGTCGCCACCGCGCAGCGCGGCGCCGACCTCGTCATCGGCTCGCGCTACACGCGCGGCGGCGGCGTACGCGACTGGTCGCTCGCGCGGCGCGTGATCTCGCGCGGCGGCTGCCTTTACGCGCAGGCGTTCCTGCAGCTCGGCATCCGCGACCTCACGGGGGGCTTCAAGTGCTTCCGTCGCGCCGTCCTCGAGGCGATCGACCTCGACGACGTGACCGCCGAGGGCTACGCCTTCCAGATCGAGATGACGTACCGCACCTCGCTGCTCGGCTTCCGCATCGAGGAGGTGCCGATCACCTTCACCGACCGCGTCGCGGGCGGTTCGAAGATGTCGCGCCGCATCGTCGCTGAGGCCTCCTGGCGTGTGCCGTCGCTCCGCGTCCGCGCGCTGCGGCACGAGCTGCCGAAGCGCTGAAGCCCGGCTTACGGTTCTCCCGCACCTCACACGTGTGCCCTGTTTTATCGTGAGTGGGTGCGCAGCAGAACGCTCATCGGCCTGATCGCGGTCGCCGTCGTCGGCGTCGTCGCGATCGGCGGCGTCCTCGTCGCGCGCGCCTACGCCGATCGCCCCGTGGTCGACTCCGTCTCGCCCGCGCCTGGCTCCACCGTCAACGGCACGACGCCGCTGCGGATCGTCCTGCGCTCCGCCGACCAAGCGGAGTCCGCCACGATCAGCGTCGACGGCGTGGACCTCTCCGACCAGGCCGAGCGCACGCCCAGCGGATACGTGCTGCCGCTGCCGCCGATGGCCGATGGTCCGCACCGTGTGTCGGTCGTCGTCACCTCGTCCGACCTGATCGACGACACGGCCACCTACGCGTGGAGCTTCACGACGGACGGCACCGCGCCCAAGCTGACCGCCACAACCGCCGGCGGCTGGTCGACCAGCGCGAAGATCAAGGGCGTCGCCGAGCCGGGCTCGACGATCACCGCCATGTGGGAGGACGGCGAAGTCGCGACCACGGCCGACGAGGCCGGCTACTTCTCCCTCGTGCCAGGCGTCGCCGACGGCGTGACGCCGCTCACCCTCGTCGCCGCCGACGCCGCGGGCAACGAGACCCGAGCCGGCCACACGATGCGCGTCGATACCGGCCGCCCCAGCGTGCGCCTCGGCGGCATCGACGGGTGGGTGACGGACACCGATCGGCCGAAGGTCTACGCCTTTGTCGACTCGGCCAGCCCGACGAAGGTCGTCGCGAAAGTCAACGGCCAGGACGCGAAGGTCACGCGGATGTCGATCGGCTACACGGTCGAGACCAGCAAGCTGCCGCAGGGCACGTCAGAGGTCGAGCTCTTCATCACGAACGCGACGGGCAAGACCGCGACGCGCACCAAGGAGATTCAGGTCGACTCCACGGAGAAGCTGACCAACGATCTGACGCTCGCACCCGGCGCGAAGGGCGACGACGTCGCGAACCTCACGCGTCGTCTGCGCCTCGCGAAGATGTGGAAGGGCAAGCTCAGCTGGGAGTACAACGCCAAGGTCGAAAAGGCCGTCCGCGCCTACCAACGCAAAGAGGGTCTGCCCGAAGACGGCATCGCCCGCCCCGCGCTGATCAGCGCCACGGGCGGCAAGATCGTGGTGCTCCAAAGCAAGTTCGTGCTCAACCTGTATCTCGACGGCAAGTTCTTCAAGCAATACCCGATCGCCGTCGGTCAGCCGGCCTACCCCACGCCCACGGGCAGCTTCGTCGTGACGGAGATGATCGAGAACCCGACGTGGACGCCGCCGAACTCGCCGTGGGCCGCAGGGCTCGAGCCGGTGCCGCCGGGCGCAAGCAATCCGCTTGGCACCCGCTGGATCGGCACCTCCGCTCCGCTCGTCGGCATCCACGGCACACCCTCGGATTGGTCGATCGGTTCGGCCGCCTCACACGGCTGCGTGCGCATGCACATCTCCGACGTGGAGGAACTCTTCACCCACGTCGCGGTCGGCATGCCGGTCGAGATCAAGCAGTAACCGGCTAGCCCTGACTTAGGCCAGGTGGTCCCAGCCGCGCAGCGCCTCGTCGGCGCCCGCGCCCATGAAGCGCACGCCCGCCGGGCCGTCCTCGACGCGGCCGATCACCGTCAACGGTACGCCGCAGGCGTCGACCGCTTCGGGCGGCATGGCCATCACGAGCTCGTAGTCCTCGCCCCCTGTGGCGGCGTAGGCGCCCGGTGCGCGACGCAGCGTCTGCGCGATCAGGCGCACATCCTCGTGCAGCGGCAGCGCGTCGAGGTCGATCGTGAGCGAGACACCGCTGCGCTGTGCGAGCCGCGGCAGGTCGGTGGCCAGGCCGTCGGAGACGTCCATCATCGCGTGCACGTGCGGGGCGAGCAGCGCGCCGTCGGT
>CAINDT010000003.1 GCA_903847495.1 uncultured Actinomycetes bacterium | reverse complement strand
CTGACGGCGCTGAAGGCCCCGTCCGCGACCGGCTAGGCTGCGCTCGTGGCCGCCATCGCCTCCGACGTTAGAGATCTCGCGCTCGCCGAGGCCGGCGCGCGTCGCATCGCCTGGTCCGACCACGACATGCCCGTACTGCGCGGCATCCGCGAGCGCTTCGCTGTCGAGCGTCCACTCGCCAACGTCCGCATCGCCGCGTGCCTCCACGTCACGAGCGAGACCGCGAATCTTGTACGCACGCTGCGCGAGGGCGGTGCCGAGGTTGCTCTCTGCGCATCGAACCCGCTGTCGACACAAGACGATGTCGCCGCGGCGCTCGTCGTCGAGCATGGCGTCACCGTCTGCGCCATCCGGGGCGAGGATGACGACACGTACTACCGCCACATCAACACCGTCGTGGATATCCGCCCGCAGATCGCCATGGATGACGGCGCCGATGTGATCGGCGTGCTCCACGCCACGCGCCGCGAGCTGCTCGACGCGGTGATCGCCGGCACCGAGGAGACGACGACCGGCGTCATCCGCCTGCGGGCGATGGAGGCCGACGGCGTGCTCGGCTTCCCCGTCATCGCGGTCAACGAGGCGCAGACCAAGCATCTGTTCGACAACCGCTACGGCACCGGGCAATCCACGGTCGACGGGATCATTCGCGCGACCAACGTGCTGCTGGCCGGCCGGACCTTCGTTGTCGCCGGCTACGGGTGGTGCGGGCGCGGGCTGGCGGAGCGGGCCCGCGGACTCGGGGCGAACGTCGTCGTCCTCGAGGTCGATCCGCTGCGCGCGCTCCAAGCCGCGATGGACGGCTTCCGCGTCTCGACGATGGCCGAAGCGGCGCCGATCGGCGACATCTTCTGCACCGCCACGGGCGACAAGGACGTGATTCGCGGCGAGCACTTCGAGCGCATGAAGGACGGCGCGATCGTCGCCAACACGGGGCACTTCAACGTGGAGATCGATCTCCAGGCGCTGCGCGAGCGCGCCACGTCGAGCAGCGAGCCACGTCCCTTCGTCGAACAGTTCGTGCTCGGCAATGGCCGGACAATCAACCTGTTGGCCGACGGGCGCCTCGTCAACCTGTCCGCTGCCGAAGGGCATCCGGCCTCCGTGATGGACATGAGTTTCGCCAACCAGGCGCTGTCGGTGGAGTACGCGGTGCGGAATGCGGACACCCTCGAGAAGCGCGTGTACGTCGTCCCGCCGGCGATCGACGAGGAGATCGCGCGCCTCAAGCTGGCGGCGATGGGGATCGAGATCGATGTGCTGACGGACGAGCAGCGTCGCTATCTCAGCAGCTGGACCGAGGGGACGTAGGGCGGTGTCGGCGTGATGCTGACGCCCACGGACATCATCCGGCTCGATGGTGGGACGATCGTGCTGCTCGACCAGACGCGCCTGCCGCAGGCGCGCGTCGAGCGCCGTTGCGGCACGGTGCCAGAGCTGATCGACGCCATCCGGGTACTGGCGATCCGCGGTGCGCCGGCGCTCGGCGTGGCGGGTGCGATGGGCGTCTCGCTGGCGGCGGAACAGGCGCCGTCGGCACCGGCAGCGTTCCGCCGTGCCGTGACGGCCGACGCCGCTCAGATCGCCGCGGCGCGCCCGACGGCGGTCAACCTCGCCGTGGGCGTGCGCCATGCGCTCGAGGCGGCAGCCGGGCAGTGGGATGATCCGCCCGCTGCGCGGGCTGCGCTGGCGGCTGCGGCCCGCGCCTTCCACGCCGACGAGGTGCGCCGCTGCGAGCAGATCGGCGTGCACGGGGCCGCGCTGTTCGGCGAGGGGGCGCGTATCTGCACCATCTGCAACGCGGGGGCGCTGGCCACCGGCGGGTACGGCACGGCGCTGGGCGTCATCCGCTCGGTGCACGCCGCCGGACGGCTCGACGGCGTGATCGTGCCCGAGACGCGACCGCTTCTGCAGGGCGCGCGGCTGACGGCGTGGGAGCTGGGGCAGGATGGCATCCCGCACCGCGTCGTTCCCGATGGTGCCGTGGCGGGACTGTTCGCCCGTGGTGCGATCGATGGCGTCGTGGTCGGCGCAGATCGCATCGCGGCCAATGGCGACACGGCGAACAAGGTCGGCACGTATGCGCTCGCCGTGCTGGCACACCATCATGGGGTGCCGTTCCATGTGGCGGCACCATGGACCACGATCGATCTCGAGACGCCGGACGGCGCGGCGATTCCCATCGAGGAGCGCGGTCGCGATGAGCTCGGTGACACCGTGCCGAGCGGGAGCCCGGTCTGGAATCCGGCCTTCGACGTGACGCCCGCGGCGCTGATCGACTCGATCATCACCGAGAGCGGCTGCATGCGGGCCCCGTTCGACCTGCGCGCGTAGCGAAGCGCGCACCCTCGGAGCACCCGACTCCGCAACGCTCGGCCCATGGATGTCCTGCGGGTCCTCGCCGACCAGCGCTGTGTGGTGTGCGACGCGCGTGGGGCGGTGCTCTGCGTCGCTTGTCGACGCGCCCTGCCCTGGCTGCGGGGTCCCGTCTGCACGCGCTGTGGTGAGCCCGATCCACACGACCGTCTGCGCTGCACGCTGTGCGAGCGGCTCGGTGGCGCGATCGGTACGGCGCGCTCCGCGATCGCGCACGACGGGGTTGGCGGGCCGATCGTGCGGGCCTGGAAGGATGCGGCACGCACGCCGGTCGCGGACCTGGCGGCGGCGTGCATCATCGCGGCGGTGGCGCGCCCAGCTGCGGACTGCCTCGTGCCCGTGCCCGCAGCGCGTGCCAGGGCGGCCTGGCGCGGCGTGGACGGCCCCTCGGCCCTGGCAGACCTGCTGGGGCGTGCGTGGGGGCTGCCCGTGCGGCGTGACGTCCTCGAGCGCGTGCGTGACCGTCCTCAGCGCGGACTCACCGCAGCGCAGCGTCGTCGCAATGCCGCGGGCGCCATCGCTGCCCGTGGTGTGATCCGCGGACGTGTGGTCCTGATCGACGATGTGCTCACCACAGGGGCGACGGTCCGTGCGGCAGCGCATCACCTGCGCGGCGCCGGCGCGGAGCGCGTCGATGTGGTCACGTTCGCCCGAGTTGCAACGATCACGTAAAGACCCGCAGATCGTGTTGCGCAATTCCGGCAGAGGAGTAAGGTGGGCGCAACGTCAGACGAGGAGGTGTCCCGATGGAAATCAGGGTGCACGCACGACACGTTGATGTCTCGCCCGAAGTCAGGGCAATGGCTGCGCAAAAGCTCGAGGCCATTGCGCGGCTGCTGCCGCCTGATGCGACGGCCGATGTCGAGTTCTCGGAGGAACGCAACCCGCGGATCAAACAGCGGAGCGTCGCCGAGGTGACGATCATGGCGCGCGGCAAGGTGCTGCGCGCTCGGGCCGCCGGATCGGCCTTCAGCGACGCGATGATCCACGCCGTGCGCAACGTCCGGCAGGAGGCATCCGACCTCCATCATCGCCGGCGTGCGCATCCGCATCGGGGACTCAAGGCCGCGTAGGCCTGTTCGCAACTGTTCGCAGACGACGCCGTCGCCAGCCATCGCCCACGGGTGCGGCTGGTGGCGGCGTCTGTCGTTCGGCGGACTAGTCCCTGAGCCCGAGCCTGGCGCGGCACGCCGTGCGGACAGCCGGCACCGACGAGCCGGTGAACCACTCGATCGCACCGGGCTCCGGGGCCGGCGACCGCAGCAGGGCGTCGAAGGCGGCCAGCGCGCGGCCTGCGTCGTCTGCACCTGCCCAACGCTCGATCTCGTCGCGCCAGTCGTGCCACTGGGTGGCGAGTTCACGACGCAGGAACGCCGTGCCGATGGCGCGCCATGCATCGCCGTCCAACTCTGGTTGCGCGGCCTCGAGAAAGCGGATGGCCCCGCGTGTGCCGAGCTCGCGCAGCAGCGGCGCAGCGGCCTCGGCGGGGCAGCGGCCACCCTCGGCCTCCGACTGCGGCAGGCAGCGGTGCAGCACTGCGTCGCGGAGATCGGGATCGTCCTCTGCGACCAGTGCGAGCTCGTGCGCGGCGTGCCAGAGCAGGATCGGGGCCTCGCGCCCCAGCAGCGCCTCGCCGATCGTGCGTGCCACCTCAGCGAACGTCACGTCGTCGGACAGCGCGGCGACGGTCGTCTCGGCGACCCACTCATCGGCGACCATGACGCGCGCGTTGCCCGGAGCGAGTGCCTCGGTGGCGTTCGCGAGGTCGGTGATCAGACGGCGCAGGCTGTCGAGGTCGAGGATCGGGATGTCGCCGGTGGTGGCGCTGAAGGCCTCGGGATCGATCACGGTCTTGGCAAGCCACGCCGCAAACGGCGCGGGATCGTCGTTGAGCAGGGCGACGAGTGCCCGCGTGCCGCCCTGCGTGCCGACCATCACGCGCTCACCCGGACGGAGGATGGCGGTCAGGACCTCATCGCCGGGCTCGAGCGTGACGACGGCCTCGAGCAGCGACCGGCGTCCAGCGATCAGCGCGAGCGCGTCCCCGGCCTCGTCGTCCATGCGCAGCGCGTGGAGCAGCAACTCGACAACCGCCGGATCGGGCGCATCGGCGGGATACGGCGGGAAGAGACGCACGAGTGCGCGGACTGCCTCGCTGTCGAGGTCTTCGAGCTCGCGGCGCTGGCGGTCGATGCGGCGGCCGGCCTCCAGCGCGGTCACGTCGCCCTGGACCCACGCCTCGAGGAGTGCGGTGAGGGGGGACACCGGGGCGGTGGGATGGGGATCACCGGTCACGCCCGTCAACGGTAGTGGGGGCCTCTATCTCAGGCGGCGCTCAGGTCCCGGCTGGTAGGGTTCGTCCCATGGCGGACCTCTTCAACAAGCTCCTTCGCGTCGGCGAAGGCAAGCGTCTCAAGGAGCTTCAGCGCATCGTCGATGCGACGAATTCGCTGGCCGACGAGGCTGCGGCACTGACCGACGAGGGACTCCGCGAGCGCTACGCCGAACTGCGGCAGCTCGCGCAGGAGCAGCTCGGCGACGAGCCTACGAAGGATCGCATCCAGAGCGTGCTCGCCGACTTCGAGCCGGAGACCTACGCGCTGGCACGCGAGGCCGGCCGCCGGGCGATGAACATGCGCCACTTCGACGTGCAGATCATCGGTGGTGCGTGCCTGCACCGCGGCTGGATCGCCGAGATGCGCACCGGTGAGGGCAAGACCCTCGTCGCGACGCTGCCGGTATGCCTGAACGCCCTCGTGCAGCAGGGCATGCACCTCGTGACGGTCAACGACTACCTGGCGCGGCGCGACGCGCAGTGGATGGCGCCGCTGTACGAGATGCTCGGCATCAGCGTGGGCATCATCCAGGCCGGCATGGATCCGGATCAGCGGCGCGTCCAGTACGCCGCCGACGTCACGTACGGCACCAACTCGGAGTTCGGCTTCGACTACCTGCGCGACAACCTGGCGGTCGAGCTCGAGCACTGCGTCCAGCGCAGCCACGCCTACGCGATCGTCGACGAGGTCGACTCGATCCTGATCGACGAGGCGCGCACGCCGTTGATCATCTCCGGCCAGCCGGAAGAGGCGCCGGAGACCTACTACGCCTTCGCGAAGGTCGCGAAGACGCTGCGCGTGCCCGAGGACTACGAGGTCGACGAGAAGCGCAAGACCGTCGCGCCGACCGAGGACGGCGTCCAGAAGGTCGAGAAGGCGCTGGGCATCGAGAACCTCTACGCGCCGGGCAACGGCCAGATGGTCAATCACCTCGTGCAGTCGCTCAAGGCCGAGTCGCTGTTCAAGCGGGATGTGGACTACGTCGTGATCGACGGCGAGGTCAAGATCGTCGACGAGTTCACCGGGCGCATCATGGAGGGTCGCCGCTGGAGCGAGGGCCTGCACCAGGCGATCGAGGCGAAGGAGGGCGTGCGGATCGAGGCCGAGAACATCACGGTCGCGACCGTCACGATCCAGAACTACTTCCGCATGTACGACAAGCTCGCCGGCATGACGGGCACCGCGGCCACCGAGGCCAACGAGTTCGCCGAGATCTACGGTCTCGAGGTCGTCACGATCCCGACCAACCGCGAGAGCACGCGTCAGGACAAGGAAGACCTGATCTTCAAGACCAAGGACGAGAAGTTCGACGCCGTCGCGGTCGACATCGCCGAGCGCCACGCCACCGGACAGCCCGTGCTGGTCGGCACGATCGACATCGAGACGTCGGAGTACCTCAGCGCGCTGCTCAAGCGCCAGGGAATTCCGCACGAGGTGCTGAACGCCAAGGAGCACGAGCGCGAGGGCGAGATCATCGTCAACGCCGGGCAGCGCGGCGCCGTCGTGATCGCCACGAACATGGCCGGCCGCGGCGTCGACATCAAGCTCGGCGAGGGCGTGCCGGAGCTCGGCGGCCTCTACGTCCTCGGCACCGAGCGCCACGAGTCGCGGCGCATCGACAACCAGCTCCGCGGCCGCTCCGGACGTCAGGGCGACCCGGGCGAGACGCGCTTCTACCTGTCCGCCGAGGATGAGGTCGTGCGCCTGTTCGCCGGCGATCGCATCTACAAGATCCTCGACAAGCTGGGACCGCCGGAGGGCGAGCCCATCGAGCACAAGCTGCTCTCGCGCCAGATCGAGGGCGCGCAGCGGCGCGTCGAGGAGCACAACTTCGAGATCCGCAAGAACGTCCTCAAGTACGACGACGTGCTGAACAAGCAGCGCGAGGTCGTCTACGAGCAGCGTCGCGCCGTCCTCGAGGGCGCCGATATCTCCGAGCTGGTGCGCGAGTGGGTGGACGAGACCGTCGAGTCGGTCGTCGAGCAGCACACGCAAGGCGACTCCCACGATGAATGGGATGTCGATGGGTTGCTGGTCGGCCTGCGGTCCGTCTACCCGGTGTCGTTCACCGCGGCCGACCTCGGGCCAACCAACGAGATCGATCCCGAGGCGCTGATCGATCGCGCGGTCGCCGACGCCTCGACCGCCTACGACCGCAAGGAGCAGGTTGTCGAGCAGATCGACCCGGAGCTGATGCGCCGGGCCGAGCGCTTCTACCTCCTGCAGACGATCGATACCCGCTGGCGCGAGCACCTCGACAACATGGACTACCTGCGCGACGGCATCCACCTGCGCGGTCTCGCGCAGAAGGATCCGGTCGTCGAGTACCGCACCGAGGGGCATCAGATGTTCAACGAGATGATGGCGGAGGTGCAGCAGGAGGTCGTCGCCGGCCTCTTCCAGTTCGTCATCGAGGTGGATGGGCCCGACGGGCGCGCGGTCATCGATCCCTTCCTGATCGAGGAGGATCTCGACTCGCTGGTCGCGCAGCACGAGGACGTGCGCGCCTTCGACGGCGTGGCGGCGCCCCCGCAGTCCGTGCCCGAGGGGTTGGCGCAGCAGCCGCGCGAGGACTCCGCCTGGTCCCGCTCGACCGAGTGGGGCGGTACTCCGACCTCGACGCCGCTCCCGCCCGTGGCGGAGGATCGCTCCTCCAACACGATGCGTGGACAGGCACCCGGTGCCGCCGGCCGGCAGAAGAAGAAGCCCGCGAAGAAGAAGCGACGTGGCTGACGCGCCGGAGGCGCTGTCGGCAGACGACCTCGCGGCTGCCGTCGCGGATCTCAAGGCGCGACTCGTCTGGGTGCGGGACTACCTGGATCCCGCGCAGCTGCAGGGGCGTCTGGAAGAACTCGACGGTCAGATCGGCGCGCCGGGGTTCTGGGACGATCAGGAGCGGGCCGTGAAGGTCTCGGCGGAGCGCACGCGCGCCGCGCGCAAGCTGGACCTGTACACGAGCCTCAGCACCGACGTCGAGGATGCCGGCGATCTCGTCGCCATGCTCGATGATGCGCCGGAGCTGGCCGATGAAGTCAGTGCCCAGGTGGTGAGTCTCGGCGGCCGCATCGACGAGCTCGAGGAGGGCGCGCTGTTCTCCGGTGAATACGACGCTGGACCGGCCGTCGTCACCATCAGCGCCGGCGCCGGCGGTACCGACTCGATGGATTGGGCGGAGATGCTGCTGCGGATGTACCTGCGCTGGGCCGAGCGCCGTGACTTCAAGACCGAGTTGCTGGAGGCCTCGCCCGGCGAAGAGGCGGGGCTCAAGTCGGTCTCCCTGCTGGTGGACGGCGAGAACGCGTACGGGATCATGGGCGCCGAGAAGGGCGTTCACCGCCTGGTGCGGCTGTCGCCGTTCGACTCCGCGCATCGCCGGCACACGGCCTTCGCACGCGTCGATGTGACGCCCTGGGTCGACGAGGACGTGGACGTCGAGATCGACGAGAGCGACCTGCGCATCGATACCTATCGCGCCTCAGGCGCCGGCGGCCAGCACGTCAACAAGACCGATTCGGCGGTGCGCATCACGCACATGCCGACCGGCATCGTCGTCCAGTGCCAGAACGAGCGGTCCCAGACGTCGAACAAGCAGACCGCCATGCGCGTCCTCAAGAGCCGCCTGATCGAGCTCGAGCTGAAGAAGCGCGAGGAGGAGTTGGCCAAGGCGCGGGGAACGTCGCAGGACAACTCCTTTGGCAGCCAGATTCGCAGTTACGTCCTGCATCCGTACACGATGGTCAACGACCACCGCACGAACCGGAAGGACGGCAACGTGCAGGCCGTTCTCGATGGTGATCTCGATCCTTTTATCCGCGACTTCCTCCTCCGCCGCACCGCAGCGGATGGCGATGCCGTTGCGGAATCGTGATCGTCTGACGCCCAAACCGGCTGATAGGGTGGGTGCGCGACGATGTTGAAACGCGATACACCCACGGATGCGCTGCGCGGCCCGTTCGACGTCGATGATCCCGGTCCGGTGAGCATCGCGTCCACGGAGCTCCGGAGCGAGCACGAACTCGAGCGGGAGGCCGACGAACGCCGCCGCCGTCGCGCCGAAGCGCTGTCCGAACTGGCGGGCGAGACGAGCGAGTTCCGCCGTCCGTTCGCACCGCGCCAGGACGCGATGATCCTGCTCGAGGACGTCACCAAGGTGTACTCGGGCGACGTGGTGGGCCTGCGCGATGTCTCGCTGCAGATCGACAAGGGCGAGTGGGTGTTCCTGGTCGGGCCGTCGGGTTCCGGCAAGTCGACGTTCATCAAGCTCCTGCTCAAGGAGATCGACGCCACCAGCGGCAATGTGCAGGTTGGTGGGCGCTCTCTGCGCACCCTCAAGCGCTCGCAGGTGCCGAAGCTGCGTCGCAACATCGGCTGCGTCTTCCAGGACTTCAAGCTGCTGCCCACGCGCACGGTGTACGAGAACGTGGCGTATGCCCTCGAAGTGCAGGGCCAGCGGCGCGAGATCATCGAGCGCAAGGTTCCGGAAATCATCGGCCTCGTCGGCCTGGCCGACAAGATCGACAAGCTGCCCCACGAGCTCTCGGGCGGGCAGCAGCAGCGCGTGTCGATCGCCCGTGCCTTCGTGAACCACCCGCCGCTCCTGATCTGCGACGAGCCGACCGGCAACCTCGACCCCGAGACGTCGATCGGCATCATGCAGCTTCTCTACCGCATCAATCGCGCTGGCACCACGATCCTGATGGCGACGCACGACCGCGAGATGGTCGACAAGATGCGCCGCCGCGTGATCGCCCTCGAGGAGGGTCGCGTGGCGCGTGACGATCGCCGTGGCGGCTACGTCGAGGAGGACGAGGCGTAGTGGAGACCCGGTGGAAGTTCTTCATCGTGGAGGCGCTGAAGTCGCTGCGCGGTAACTTCGCCACGACGGTCGCCGCAGTCGTGACCGTGCTCGTCGTGATGTTCATCGCCGGCATCGGCATCGCACTCGGCTCCTACGTCTACAACTACTCCAACAAGGTCCGCGACGACGTCACGATCCGCGCCTATCTGAAGGACTCGGCCTCGCCGAAGCAGATCGCGGACATCCAGCGCACCATCACCGATACGCCCGGTGTGGCGGAGGGCTCGCTGCAGTTCATCTCGAAGGACGATGCGATTCTGCGCCTCGAGAAGCAGCTGGGTAAGGATTCCGAGCTGCTCAAGCTGACGCTCGGCAACCCGCTGCCGGCGTCGTTCGAGTTCAAAGCCGAGAATCCGGATCAGACCGCTGCAGTGGCCGCGGCGATCGCGGGGCTGCCGGGTCTGGACCCGCCGCAGCCAGGTCTGCCGAATCCGGACTACGGCGCGGGTAAGGCCGACCGCGTGCTCAAGACCGCGGGCACCATCACGCTTGTGCTGCTCGGCATGGGCGTCGTGCTGGCGATCGCTGCCGTCCTGCTGATCGGCAACACCATCCGGCTCTCGATCTTCGCGCGACGCCGAGAGGTCGAGGTGATGAAGCTCGTCGGTGCCACGAACTGGTTCGTCCGCCTGCCGTTCATGATCGAGGGCATGGTCTGCGGCGTGGCCGGGGCCGTCTTCGCCTCGATTCTGCTGGCGCTCAGCTACCAGACCCTGCTGGCCGACCGCGTGGAGTCGTCGATGACGGCGGGGGGTGGTCCGACCGCGATCGCCTTCCCGTTGCTCGTGCTTCTCTTGATCCTCGCCGGGCTGGGCATCGGGGCGCTGGGCTCCGGCTTGACCATGCGCCGCTTCCTGCAGGTCTGAGCGAGCAGATTTCCGTCTCCGCGACGGGTACTCTTGGCGCATGACGGAGACGCGACTGCCGCGCATGCTGTTCGTCGAGGATGATCCCGTGATCCGCCAGGCCACGGCCGATTACCTGTCCCGCAACGGCTTCGACGTGGTGACGGCGGAGGATGGCGATGCCGGACTGGCGGCGTGGCAGGCAAATGAGCCGGTGCTGGCTCTCCTCGACGTGATGCTGCCCGGCATGGACGGCGTGTCGCTATGCCGTGCCATCCGTTCCGAGTCGCAGATCCCGGTGATCCTGATGTCCGCGCGGTCCGACCCCATCGACGTCGTGATGGGGCTCGAGGCCGGTGCCGACGACTACGTGACGAAGCCGTTCGAGCCGGCGGTGCTCGCCGCGCGACTGCGCGCGGCTCTGCGTCGCGTCGCCCCGGCGGACGAGGATCGTCCGGCGACCGTTCAGGTCGGCGCGCTGCTGGTCGACCGTGAGGGCTACGAGGTCACGCGTGACGGCGAGCCATTGGCGCTGACGCCCACCGAGTACCGGCTGCTGATCGAGTTCGTCGACAACGTCGGCATGGCGCTCGACCGCGCCACGCTGCTCGATCGCGTGTGGGGCTACGGCTGGGCAGGCGACACGCGGCTCGTTGACGTGCACGTGCAGCGGCTGCGCGCCAAGATCGAGGTCGATCCCGCCTCGCCGGAGCTCGTGCAGACCGTCCGGGGTGTCGGCTACAAGCTGGTGCGCCCGAGCGAGGATCCGTGAGCCTGCGGGTTCGGCTCGCGCTCGCGATCGCGATCATCAGCGCGCTCGTCGCCGGTGGCATCAGCGTGGCCGTCTATCAGCGCAGCGCGAGCGACCGGGTCGATCGGGCGCGTGACACGGCTGCGCGCCAGGTGCGGACGGCGGCCTCGATCGCGCGGCTGCGATTGCCCGGCGGTGCGACGGTGGCTCCGTCCGGCTCGTACATCGTCACAAAGGATGGCGTCCTCGGCGATGCCGCGATCGGCATCGGCCTGCCGACGCAGCTGAAGGTCCGCGTCGAGGGTACGCCGGGTCACGTCTTCACCGAGCCCGCGCTCGAAGGGCAGGAGCCGGCGGTGTACGCCGGTACCCAACTGCGCACGATCGGCGCTATCTACGCGAGCCAGTCGTTCCTCGCCGACCGGCAGGAGCTCGATGCGCTCCGCGACGCCCTGATCCGGCTGACGGCGGCCGCGGTCATCATCGGCGCGCTCCTCGGCGTGCTCGTGGCGTCTGCGCTGTCGCGTCGTCTACGTCGCTCGGCGGCATTGGCGCGCCAACTGGCCGCGGGCGACCTGGACGCGCGTTTGCGGCCGCGGGGGCGCGACGAGATCGCTGCGCTTGGACGCGCACTCGACGACATGGCGGAGGCGCTCGGGCGCACGATCCGGGAGCTCGACGATGCCGCCGAGCGCGAGCGGAGCTTCTCCGCCGACGTCGCCCACGAACTGCGCACGCCGATCACCGGCCTCGTGGCCGCGTCATCGCTGCTGGACGACTCGCCGGAGGCTGTGATGGTGAAGGAGCGTGCTCGAGCGCTCGCGCATCTCGTCGAGGACCTCCTCGAGGTGATGCGGCTCGACGCCGGAGCCGAGACGCCAATGGCACAGCAATTCGATCTCGTCCGGCTCGTGGGGGATGTCGCGAGGGATCGCCTGCCCGAGGCCGAGCTCGACCTGCCGGTCACGTTGCGCATCGAGTCGGATCCGCGCCGGCTGGAGCGGGTGCTGGTCAACCTGATGGAAAACGCACGACGCTACGGCGCACAGCCGTTCCGCGTGTCCGTGGATGCGGAGGCCATGTCGATCACCGTCCGCGATAGCGGTGCGGGCTTCGGCGCCTTCCTCGATCGCGCGGCGGATCGCTTCGCCATGGCCTCGCGTGATCGCGGGGGTGGCACCGGGTTGGGACTGGCGATCGCCGAGGGGCAGTCGCGGGTGCTGGGCGGCGAGCTCGAACTGCTCGACGATGACGGGGCGGTGGCGATCGTCCGCCTGCCGCGCTCCGCACGCGTGTCGATCGGCTCGGCGGTGGTGGGGGAGTCGGCGTGAGGCGCCTCCTCCTGCTCGTGGCAGCAACGCTGGTGTTGGCTGCCTGCGGTGCCGCCGACAGCAGCGTGCGTGACGAGGGCCCTGCCGCGATCGGCGACAAGGCGGTCGTCTCGCCCGCCGCGGCCGCCGGCGAGGACACAGCTGCAGCTGTCCCGGCGACGCCATCGCCGGGCGCGGCGTTCGTGTACTTCCTGCGCTACGACCAGCCGGAGCCGACGCGGCGGAGCATCTCCTCCGAGTTGACGGTCCCCGAGGGCAGTCTGCGCGCGTTGCTTGAGGGCCCCTCGCTGGCCGAGGACGTGCTGCACTACTCGAGTGCCATCCCTGAGGACTCGCGACTGCTCGGGTACTCGGTGCTCAACCGCACGGCCATCGTCGATCTGTCGATCCTGCCGCCGACGAAGGGCGAGCGGCAGAGCGAGGCGCTGCTTGCGCTGTACCAGATCGTCTACACCGTGACGGCGAGCGGGGCGATCGAGGCGGTGCAGGTGCGGCAGGACGGGCGACCCTACGGTCTCAACGCGGTCGCCGGCGGATCCAGCGCGCTTGAGCCGCCGCTGACGCGCGCCGATCTGAGCTTCGTCATCGATGCGACGACGCTGCCGGGCAGCAGTGGGTGCGCCGTCGCCAAGGAGGGTGACGCGGCGTTCGACGGTGTGCCCAGCGTCACCATCGCGCGACCGACCGCGGGGGAGCGCGTCAAGGGCGCGATCCAGTTGCGCGGCATCGTGCAGAGCAAGGGTGGTCCGCTCGTGATCCGTATCGTGCAGAACGAGAACGAGGTTGCGAATCGGATCATCGACGAGCGGTGCAGCGGCAGCTTCGCCGCGACGATTCCCATTCCGCGGACCCTGAGCGGGCCCGTCGAGGTCGTCGTGATTGCCCCCGGTGTCGAGGGGCAGCCGGCGGCGTCGGCGCAGCAGCGCGTCGTAATCGCCGGGTAGGTCGCAGGCGCAGCGTACGATGTGCCCATGAGCGGTGAGGGTGAGCGCACGGTCGCGCAGAATCGGCGGGCACGCCACGACTACTTCCTCGAGGACAACCTCGAGGCGGGTGTCGTCCTGACCGGCAGCGAGATCAAGTCGCTGCGGGCAGGTGCCGCCAGCGTGAACGAGGCCTACGCCATGTTTCGCGGCGATGAGGTCTGGCTCGTCGGTGCCACCATCGAGCCCTACGCTCAGGCCGGCATGCGCAACCATGATCGCGCCCGTGACCGCAAGCTGCTGCTGCATCGGCGTGAGATCGAGAAGCTGCGCGCCCGCGTCGAGCAGAAGGGCTACACGCTGGTGCCGGTGCGCATCTACCTCAAGCAGGGGCGCGCAAAGGTCGAGGTCGCGCTTGGTCGTGGCAAGAACGTGATCGACAAGCGCGACACCGCGAAGGCGCGCGAGGCCAAGCGCGACGTGGAGCGCGCGCTCAAGGAGCGTCGCTAGCGATGCGCCGCGGAAGTCTCCTCCTGGTCCTGCTCGCCCTTGTGGTCGGCGGCGGACTCGTGGCCGGCTTCGTGGCCCTCGGGGGTACCGACCGCCTGCGCGCGACGGCCTCCGCGTCCGTCGACCCGTGCACGCTCGACGTGCCCGCTGGTCAGGGTGGCGCTGTCGAGGCTGAGGCGTCGGCCATCCTGCTGCAGTCGCTGAACGCCGCGGCCTGCTCGCTGGGTGTCTCCCGCGAGGAGCTGGTCCTCGCTCTCGGGGGTGCCGACGGGATCGATGGCGCGGCCCAGCT
>CAINDT010000002.1 GCA_903847495.1 uncultured Actinomycetes bacterium | reverse complement strand
CTGTCATCTGCGGCAGTTACACGATTCAAGGAGCTGGTCCGAAGCGATGTCCACGTTCTTCGGCGAACACGCCGTGCTGATCGCGCTCATCTGTGGCGCGATCACCGTCATCTACGGTCTGATTCTGACCCGTTGGGTGCTCTCCAAGCCCGACGGTGACGACAAGATGCGCGAGATCGCATCGGCCATCCAGGAGGGTGCCTCGGCATACCTCAGCCGCCAGTACCGCACCGTCGGCATCGTCGCGGTGATCATCGCGCTGATCCTCCTGTTCGTGCCGGATCTCGGCGGCTGGAAGGTTGCCGTCGGCTTCCTGATCGGCGCCATCCTCTCGGCCGCGGCCGGCTTCATCGGCATGAACGTCGCCGTCCGTGCCAACGTCCGCACTGCCGAGGCTGCCAAGAAGGGCCTCGGGCCTGCGCTCGACGTCGCCTTCAAGGGCGGCACGGTGACCGGCATCCTCGTGGTGGGCCTCGGCCTGATCGGCGTGGCCGGCTACTACGGCATCCTGCTCGCCACTGGCGTCGACCAGTCCGAGGCGCTCTACGGCCTCGTCGGTCTCGGCTTCGGCGGCTCGCTGATCTCCGTCTTCGCGCGCGTCGGCGGCGGCATCTTCACGAAGGGCGCCGATGTCGGCGCCGACCTCGTCGGCAAGATCGAGGCCGGCATTCCGGAGGACGATCCGCGCAACCCGGCCGTGATCGCCGATAACGTCGGCGACAACGTCGGCGACGACGCCGGCATGGCCGCCGACCTGTTCGAGACGTACGCCGTCTCGATCGTCGCTGCGATGCTGCTGCTGAGCCAGCTGACCGACGGCAATGAGGCCCTCGTGGGCCTGCCCCTGATCCTCGGCGGTCTTTCGGGTCTCGCCTCGATCGTCGGCACGCTCTTCGTCCGCGTCAAGGAGGGCGGCTCGGTCATGGGCGCGCTCTACCGCGGCGTGCTGATCTCCGCCGTCATCTCGGCGATCCTGTTCATTCCCGCGATCTTCGGGCTCGACGACGAGATCACGGCGAACGCCGCCGCCCTGGGCGACACGTCCACCGGCAAGCTGTTCGCCTGCGCCATGATCGGCCTGATCGTGACCGCGCTCCTGATGGCGATCACCGAGTACTACACCGGCACGAAGTGGAAGCCGGTCAAGGACGTGGCGGAGGCCTCGACCACCGGTCACGCCACGAACATCATCTCGGGCCTCGGCTACTCCATGCAGGCCACCGCGCTGCCCGTCGTCGTGATCGGCGGCGGCATCCTGATCGCCAACTGGCTCGCTGGCCTGGCCGGCATCGCCATCGCCGTCGTCGCCATGCTCTCCATGGCCGGCGTGATCATCGCCCTCGACGCCTTCGGTCCTGTGACCGACAACGCGGGCGGTATCGCCGAGATGGCCGGTCTGCCGGAGGACGTGCGCAACAAGGTGACCGATCCGCTCGACGCGGTCGGCAACACCACGAAGGCCGTCACGAAGGGCTACGCGATCGGCTCGGCCGCGCTCGCCGCGGTGATCCTGTTCGCGTCGTACAAGGACGAGCTGGAGCTTCAGCTCATCGCCGACGGCAAGGGTGCGATCGCAGAGGCCCTGCGCTTCGACCTCGCTGATCCCTGGGTCATCGTCGGTCTGCTCGTCGGCGGCGCCATGCCGTTCGTCTTCGCCTCCTTCTGCATGAGCGCAGTCGGCAAGGCCGGTAAGGCCGTCGTGGAGGAGGTGCGCCGGCAGTTCCGCGAGAAGCCGGGCATCATGGACTACAGCGAGCGCCCCGAGTACGGCACGTGCGTCGACATCGTCACGCGCACCGCACTCCGCGAGATGCTCGTTCCGGCCGCGATTCCGATCGTGATCCCGATCCTCGTGGGCCTGCTGGTCATCTGGACCGACAGTGCGCTCCAGATGCTCGGCGGTCTGCTCGTCGGCACGATCGTGACTGGCCTGTTCCTCGCCATCTCGATGACCTCGGGTGGTGGCGCGTGGGACAACGCCAAGAAGTTGATCGAGGACGGCGCGCACGGCGGCAAGGGCTCCATCGCCCACCAGGCTGCCGTCACTGGCGACACGGTCGGTGATCCCTACAAGGACACCGCCGGCCCGGCCATCAACCCGATGATCAAGATCGCCAACATCGTGGCCATCCTGATCATTCCGGCGCTGGTCGCCCTCGTCGGCTAATCCCTGAGAACGTGGGCCCCGTCGGCTTCGGCCGGCGGGGCCTTTCTCGTTTCGGGGCTCAGATGCCTGCGAGCAGGCCGCCGTCGACCGGCAGCGCGACGCCCGTTACCCAGGCGGCCTCATCGGAGCCCAGGTAGACGAAGGCCTCGGCGATGTCATGCGGCGTGCCGAGCCGCCCGATCGGGTGCAGACCCGTCGCGAACGCGCGTACCGCGTCGGGATCGTCCTGGTCCGCGAGGAATGTCTCCAGCATCGGCGTCTCCGTGAAGCCCGGGCACACGCAATTGGCGCGAATGCCGTGCGGCGCACCGTCAATCGCGAGGCACTTCGTGAGCATCACCACGCCCGCCTTGGTGGCGCAGTAGGCGGCCTGATTCGCGCTGCCGTCGAGACCCACGACCGATCCGGTCAGCAGGATGGTCCCGCGCGAGGCGCACAGGTGCGGCCAGGCGGCCCGCACGAAGCGATGGACACTGGTCAGATTGATGGCGACGGTGTCGTCCCACGCGTCATCGTCGAGGTCGGCCAACGTGCCGACCGCGGGACGAGCGGCGTTGAGCACGAGCAGATCGAGTCCACCCAGCCGCTCGACCGTCTCGGCGACCGCGTTGGCGATCGCCGCTCCGTCTCGCAGATCCGCCGTGACGTCGCCGCCCCGGATGTCCACGTTCACCACATCCGCACCATGCGCGCGAAAGCGCTCCACGATGCCTGCACCAATGCCAGAGGAACCTCCGGTGACCAGTGCGCGCTTGCCCTGCAGTCGTCCGCTCATGCGGGCGAGTCTACCGCCTTTAGACGGCGGCGAGAACGCGGAGCGTGACCGGGCTGCTGGCGCAGACGCCGGTTCCCTCGATCGCGCTGATCGCACGGCGGGCCGCACCCTCTGGCGCGGTGTGCGTGACGATCACCAGTTGCGCCCGGCCGTCAGCGGCCTTCTGGACGACCGAGTCGATCGAGACGGACTCCTCGGCCAGAATTGCGGCGATCTTCGCCAGCACGCCCGGCTCGTCCTTGACATCGAGGCGGATGTACAACGCCGATTCCACGTCGGCGGCGGGCACGAGCGGCAGCTGGCGGAACACCCCCGCCGTGCGCGGAAAGCCCGTGCCCGAGGTGCCGAGAACGCCCATCAGGTCGCCGATCACCGCAGACGCCGTCTCGTCGCCACCGGCGCCTGGTCCGACCAACGTGACCTCGCGGATGGCGTCGCCGCGGAGCATGACCGCATTGAAGGAGCCGTTGACGCCGCTCAGCGGATGGTCGTGCGGCACGAGCGTGGGGGCGACGCCGACGACGACGCCGTCCTCGGCGCGGCGCGCCTGGCCGATCAGCTTCACGCTGTAGCCGAGATCGTCGGCAAAGGCGACGTCGACGGAGTCGAGCTTGTCGATGCCCTCGTGCGGTACGTCGTCGATGGTGACCTGCGTGTGGAAGGCGATCGAGGCGAGAATCGCGACCTTGGCCGCGGCATCGCCGCCGGTGACGTCCTCGGTCGGATCCGCCTCGGCGTACCCGAGGCGCTGCGCCTCGGCCAGCACGGTCGCGTAGTCCGCGCCGTCGGCCATCTTGGTCAGCATGAAGTTCGTCGTGCCGTTGACGATGCCGAGCACGGCGTTGACCTCACTGGCGATCATCGACTCGCGCAGCACCTTGACGACCGGGATCGCGGCGCACACGCTGGCCTCGAAGCGCAGCTGGACGCCGCTCGCCTCGGCGGCGGCAAACAGCTCTGCGCCATGCCGGGCGAGCAACTGCTTGTTCGCCGTCACGACCGACTTGCCCGCGGCGAAGAGCTCGAGCATCCACTCGCGCGTCGGCGACACGCCACCCATGACCTCGGCGACGACGCTGATCGTCGGGTCGTCGCGGATCACGGCGAAGTCGTCGGTCAGCAGGCCGGCACGCGGCGCCGCATCGCGCTTAGCCGCTACATCGCGCACGAGAGCACGG
>CAINDT010000001.1 GCA_903847495.1 uncultured Actinomycetes bacterium | reverse complement strand
GGACTGTGCGCCCCTGTGGGACGCGATCGCCGCGGCGGAGGCCCAGCTCGGCGCCGACGGACGCATCGTCGTTCGTGCCTCCGGCACAGAGCCGCTCGTGCGCGTCATGGTCGAGGCGCGCGATGGTGATCAGTGCCGCGCGATCGCCGAGCAGCTCGTCGCGATCGTGGAGCGCGAGCTGCCCGTCCCGGCCTGAGGCGCGGCGGGTCGCCCCGCCGCGAACGGTAGGATTGGTCCTGTGTGCGGGATCATCGGCTACGTCGGGGCGCGCCCCTGCAAGGAGATCGTTCTGTCGGGCCTCGAGCACCTCGAGTACCGCGGCTACGACTCGTCCGGGATGGTCCTCGTCACCGATGGTGCGCTTGATCGCGCTCGCGCCGTCGGCCCGGTCAAGGAGCTGCGCGCCGTCGCTGGCGACGTGTCCGCCACTGCGACCCTCGGGATGGGTCACACGCGCTGGGCCACACACGGCGGGGTGGAGGTGCGCAACGCGCATCCGTTCACCTCGGAGGACGGCCGCTTCGCCGTGCTGATGAACGGCATCTTCGAGAACTACATCGAGCTGCGCGCCGAGGTGGCCGTCAAGGGCCACACCCTGTCGTCCGAGACCGACACCGAGGCGCTCGTCCACCTGATCGAGGAGGAGTACGACGGCGATCTTGCCGAGACCTGCCGCCGCATCTTCCCGCGCCTCGAGGGGCACTTCGCCTTTCTTGCGATCGCCCTCGACGAACCCGACCGCATTGTCGCCGCCCGCCTCGCCTGGCCACCGCTCGTGATCGGGCGTGGCGACGGCGAGAACTTCATCGCCTCGTTCACGCCCGCCTTCCTCGAGGAGACGCGGATGATCCAGGTCGTCGACGAGTCGGAGATCGTGATCGTCAAGGCCGATACCGTCGAGTACCGCGCCGTCGCCGATGGCACCGTGCGCGAGCACGCGATCGAGGAGGCCGACGACTCGATCGAGGTCGCAGCCAAGGGCGGCTACGAGACCTTCATGCTGAAGGAGATCCACGAGCAGCCGACCGCGATCAGCGACACGATCGCGGAGCGCTTCCACCACGGCGAGCTCCATCTCGACGGTTTCGGGCTCAGCGACGACGACCTCCGTGACATCAATCGTGTGCTGATCGTCGGCTGCGGCACGGCACTGCACTCCGGGCTCGTGGGCCGCTACCTGATCGAGGAGTGGGGCGGCGTGGCCACGGAGGCCGACGTCGCCAGCGAGTGGCGCTATCGCAACGGCGTCTTCGACCCGAAGACGCTCGTGCTCGCGATTTCGCAGTCCGGGGAGACGGCCGACACGCTCGCCGCCATGCAGATCGCCAAGGAGCGCGGTGCTCGCGTCGTCGCCGTCACGAACATCATGGGCTCGGCCATCGCCCGCGCAGCAGACGGGGTGCTCTATACCCGTGCCGGCCTGGAGATCGGTGTGGCCGCATCGAAGACGTTCACCGCGCAGGTCACCCTGATGACGCTGATCGCACTGCATCTCGGCGCGGTGCGCGGCAACCTCACACCCGAGCAGGTCGCGCTCATCGGCGCCGAGCTACGCGAGGTCCCCGATCTCGTCCAGCAGGTGCTGGAGGACAAGGCGCTCGACGCCCAGCTCGACATGCTCGCCGACCGCTTCGCCCACGACCGCTTCTTCCTGTACCTCGGCCGCCACCTCGGCCTGCCGATCTGCCAGGAGGGTGCGCTCAAGCTGAAGGAGATCTCGTACATCCCGACCGACGCCTACGCCGCCGGCGAGATGAAGCACGGACCGATCGCGCTGCTCGGCGACGACACGCCGGTGGTGGCCGTCGCGACCGACAGCCACGTATTCGAGAAGATGGCCTCGAATCTCGAGGAGGTCCGCGCACGCGGCGCGCACGTGATCGCCGTGGCGACCGCCGGCAACGAGACGATCGCCCAACACGCCGAGCATGTGCTCTACGTTCCGCGCACGCGGCCCGAGTTGCAGCCGATCCTCGCCATCGTCCCGCTCCAGCTGCTCGCCTACAAGATCACCGGGCGCCTCGGCCTCGACGTGGATCGTCCGCGCAACCTGGCCAAGACCGTCACGGTCGAGTGAGCGACGGACTCGCCGCACCGCGGCTGCTCGTCGGCCTCGACCTGATCGAGATCGAGCGCGTCGAGCGCGCCTTGGAGCGTCATCCAGACCGCTTCCGTGCTCGCTGCTTCACGGCGCGGGAGATCGAGGAACTCGAGCGCAAACCGCGACCCAGCGAGAGTTACGCCGGCCGCTTCGCCGCGAAAGAGGCAATCGGCAAGGCGCTCGGTACCGGCGTGCACTTCACGTGGACCGAGATCGAGGTTGCAGGGCGTGGCAAACCGTCCGTCACGCTGCACGGCTGGACGAAGGAGGTCGCGGCGCGCAAAGGCGTCGTGGCGATCGACGTGTCGATCACGCACTCGCGCACGACGAGCGCCGCAGTGGCGATCGCGATCCTGGGGCCGGAGGGAGCTTAGGACTCGTCGGCCGGGGCGTCGGCCTCGGCAGCGGGCTCCTCGGCGGGAGCCTCGTCCTTCTTCGCGGCCGGCTTCTTGGCCGGGGCCTTCTTGGCAGCGGGCTTCTTGGCCGGGGCCTTCTTCTCCTCGGCGGCCGGAGCCTCGTCCGTGGCAGCCTCGGCGGCCTCCGCGACGGCGGTCTCCTCGACGGGAGCCTCCTCGACGGGAGCCTCAGCGGCCTTCTTCGGCGCGGCCTTGGTGGCCGTCTTGCGGGTCACGCGGCGCTTCTTGGTCTCCTCGACCTGCGGGCCGCGGGCGATCACGCGGGTCGCGCGGGACTTCTTGCGCGCCGCCGTCTTCTCGTGCAGCGCACGTTTGGCCGCGGCGCGATCGACCAGCGAGATGTAGTGCTGGTGCGCGGCCTCAACGGCCTTCGCATCGCCGCTCTGCACGGCATCGATCAGGCGGCGGAACGCCGTCTTGATCGAGGAGCGGTAGCGGATGTTCTCGACGCGCTGACGCTCGGCAACGAGGATGCGCTTCTTCTGCTGCTTGATATTCGCCATAGACCTTGTGTGTCCGCGCGCGGGGATCTCCCCGCAACGCTGCGGAGGGTAGCAGGGTCCCGTGCGCCTCCGCGCAACCGGACCGGCTGGCATCATCGGTGCATGGCGACGAACGAGGACGCGCCCGTCGTGGGTGCCCGCAGCCGCTCCGTCTCCGCTGCGCTGTTCAGCGCCGCCACGGGCGTCTCGCGCATCCTCGGTTTGGTCCGCGAGATCATCTCGGCACAGCTCCTCGGCGTGTCGGGTCCGGCCTCTGCCTTCGTCGTCGCGAACAACGTGCCGAACACGGTGCGCAGCCTCGTCGCCGACTCTGCGTTGGGCGCGTCGTTCGTCCCGGTCTTCAACGAGCTGCTCGTCAAGGGCGAGCGCGAGCGGGCCTGGCGCGTCGCCTCCAGCGCCCTGACTCTGGCCACGCTGGCCTTGATGGGCATCACGGCGCTCGGCATCCTGCTCGCGCGGCCGCTCCTGGGGCTGGCGAACCTGACCGGGGAGCAACTGGACCTGGCGGTCCAGATGACGCGGATCCTCTTCCCGATTCTGATCCTGCTCGGTATCTCCGGCCTGGTGCAGGCGATCCTCAACTCCTTCGACGAGTTCGTGCTGCCCGCGATCGCGCCGGTCTTCTGGAATCTCGTGATCATCGGCTTCCTGCTGTACGCGTTCACGGTCCCCGATCTGGACCAGCGCGCGGTGATCCTCGCGATCGGCACGCTCGTGGGCACCGTCGTGCAGATGGTCATCCCGTTGCCCGGGTTGCGTGGCAAGGGTGCACGTCTGCGCCCATTGGTCGACGTGCGCGATCCCGCAGTACGCCGCATCCTGATCCTGCTGATCCCCGTTGCGCTGGGCCTCGGCCTCGCCAACGTCAACCTGACCGTCTCCACGTACATCGCGACCTACGTCGACCCGGCGTACGCGCCGCGCGCCATCGACGCGGCGTTTCGCGTGTACATGCTGCCGCAGGGCATCTTCAGCGTCGCCGTCTCCACCGTGATGTTCCCGAGCCTGGCCCGGGCGGTAGCCGCACGCGACTTCACCCGCTTCCGCACGTCGCTCGCGGACGGCACGAAACTGATCATGTTCCTGCTCCTGCCCGCCAGCTTCGTCATCGCCGTGCTCGCCGAGCCGATCATCCAGTTGCTCTTCCAGCGCGGCGCCTGGACTGC